>JALWJW010000139.1 GCA_026996935.1 Hyphomicrobiales bacterium | reverse complement strand
AGCCATTTCAAACAAACAAACAACTCGCTCAAATTATTGAACCGTGCCACCTGCACCACTAACCGTTCCGGCAGGCGGAACAAGCCCGGCAATCACGCACCCTTGCGCTACCGGGCCACCAGGAAACAAACGCTGTAACAGTTTACGCCCGCCGCGCGGCTTAAACACGGCAGATAACGCATCACATAAACGGCGGATTGGCGGATTTTGATCTTCGGCATAACAACCTTGCAAAACGCGGATAACTTCCAGATGATCCTCAGTCAACGTAACCCCAAAACCTTTCGCTGTCTCCTCAGCTTCAGCCATCGACCAGCCCACTGGCGCATTAGGAAAGTCAGCTTCTCCGCCTGTTTGAGTTGGATGTAGAATATCGTGCATGGTTAAAGCTGGCATCAGGACCTCCATTGATTTTAGCGTTGACAGTATGTCGCACCACTTTAGCACAAAATGTCGCAGGCACAAGCAAAACATTGTAAATCCTGAATATCTACAACAACCCACACAAGGCTAAAGACGTGTAGCACCAAACCTCATATTCCTTGTTCCAATTCGTCCCTCCCTCTTGTGAGGGTGATTAAAAAAAGGAAAGAGGATAGATTCAAGCTCAGCTAACCAATTTTAAAAACCCATCAACATCTTCCTGACGGGTTAGAAACGAAGTCACCAATCTAATCATAATTTCATCAGGACCGACAGGGGCTGTATCTGAGCCACTTGCCAACCACTCATGAAATACGGCCTCAGTTTTTTCAAGTTCATCATGCTTTGCTTTAGGCATAATAACGAACACCTCATTTGCCTGGCATTCAACACCCAAACGCAGATATTCAACTTTTGCATGTCCATCAGCCAGTCGTTTTGCCATATCATTGGCATGACGTGCATTGTTCAACCACAAATCATCGCTTAAATAAGCTTCCATTTGTGCAGCCAGAAATCTATTCTTTGAAAGCAGATGCCCGCCGCGCATGCGGCGATATTCAAAATCCTTTGCCAAATCCAAGTCAAAGAACACAACGGCCTCAACCCCCATGGCACCATTTTTCGTCGCGCCAAACGAAAGCGCATCAACACCGCGCTTCCATGTCATCTCTGCTGGCGAGCACCCAAGGCTCACCAACGCATTGGCAAACCGTGCGCCATCCATATGAAGCTTCAAACCCTTTTCACGCGCCAAATCCCCAAACGCCTGAATTTCATCTAACGAATAAACCGTTCCCAATTCACTGGATTGAGTAATCGAAATGGCCGCCGCTTTCGGATCATGCTCACCGCGAATAAACCCTTTTAAACTTTCACGTACCATCTCAGGTGAAATTTTACCGGCCACCCCATCAAGGCCAAACATTTTAGCCCCACCCGTATAAAACTCAGGCGCGCCACACTCATCAGCATTAATATGGGAGAACGCATGACAAAAAATAGCCCCGAATGGCGGCGCCATGGTGGAAAGAGCTAACGCATTGGCTGCCGTACCGGTCGTTACTAAGAATACTTTTACATCTCGCTCAAAAACCTGATTAAACCGCTTTTCCACCCGCTTTGTAATTTCATCATAAGCATAAGAATCTGCGCTACCAGTGTTTGCCTCTACCAAAGCATCCATAATAGCCTGGTCAACCCCATAAACATTATCACTTGCAAAATTCATCATTCTTAGACCTTTTAACTAGGGTTTTTTCATTAGATCTTGTCAAAAAACATTAACATGCGTTAATCTGTGCCTTGATAATGCATGCATGTTCTGGCATGTTCACCACCAAGAATAGGACAGAAACACTGTCCTATTTGAAATAGACTTCGCAGGATACTGATTAATTCGTAGGTTTTCCAAGATTCGCTTATCGTTATATTGTGTGTAGAACATGACTAAGTTTAACAGAATACGCAATCGCACAAATGGAAAAACGCTGTTAAAAGCGTTCGATACAGGTACCTGCGCCAAGACAACAGGTAACCGCACAACAGCTAAACGAAAATAGCTCAAGCGGACCACCTGACACATCAGGGGAAACCGCACAAGCTGGTTCACACCATCGAGATATTCGACGGTAAACATCCCTCCCCTGAAAACCAACGCAAACGCTTTCATAAACATGAAGACGTTAGCATGAATGCAATTGATATGGCTTTTAACAAAGCCAATAGAAAAGGTTGAGACATGGTTGATCTAAAAGCCAAAGCTGAGATAACAAACAGCGCACAAAAATTCTGTCAGCTACCGACAGCAAACGGGCTTTACGACCCACGCAATGAACATGATGCGTGCGGACTTGGCATGATTGCCAATATCAACAACACCAAAGAACACAAAATCATTGCCGATGGTTTGACTATTCTTGCCAACCTTGAGCATCGCGGCGCGGTGGGTGCTGACCCAAAAGCAGGCGATGGTTGCGGTATGCTCATCCAAATTCCACATAAACTTTTTGCTGAGGAAGCCAAAAAAAATGGTTTCCAATTGCCAGAACAGGGGCAATACGGTGTCGGCTTTTTGTTTATGTCACAAACTCAAAAACTCCAACGCGAAATTGAAAGCATTTGGGCCGATGTTATTGCCGAAGAAGGTTTAACGCTGCTTGGCTGGCGCGATGTCCCAACATCAAAAGAACCTCTTGGCGACAGTGTCATCGAAACTGAGCCTGTTTCACGTCAGGTGTTTATTGGCTATGGCGAGAACATCACCAACCAGGATCATTTTGAACGCAAACTTTATGTTGTTCGAAAATCTGCATCAAACCGCATTTTCGCCAGCATGGGATCAGATATCAAAGAATCCTATTACCCCGTGTCATTATCATCGCGCACCATTGTCTATAAAGCCTTGGTCCTTGGGGAAGCGCTGGGCCGCTATTATCCAGACCTTGTCGATGAACGTGCCGAATCTGCCCTTTGCCTCATTCACCAACGCTTTTCAACCAACACCTTCCCGTCATGGCCGCTTGCCCACCCTTACCGCATGGTTTGCC
Source organism: Hyphomicrobiales bacterium (assembly GCA_026996935.1). Taxonomy (GTDB): domain Bacteria; phylum Pseudomonadota; class Alphaproteobacteria; order Rhizobiales; family Aestuariivirgaceae; genus JALWJW01. The sequence goes on along the minus strand of JALWJW010000139.1, from coordinate 2,018 downwards.
ACAATGGTGAAATCAACACCGTACGCGGCAACTACAACTGGATGGCCGCCAGACAAGCCACTATGTCATCTGACATTTTAGGCGATGACCTGGAAAAATTATGGCCGATTTCTTATGAAGGTCAATCAGATACAGCTTGCTTTGACAACGCTTTAGAGCTTCTCACTATGGGTGGTTATTCCCTAGCCCATGCCATGATGTTGCTCATCCCTGAAAGCTGGGCTGCCAACCCATTGATGAACCAGGAACGCCGCGACTTTTACGAATATCACGCAGCAATGATGGAACCATGGGATGGCCCGGCTGCTGTTGCCTTTACTGACGGTCGCCAAATTGGTGCAACGCTTGACCGAAACGGCTTGCGTCCTTCGCGTTACATTGTGACCGATGATGGCTATGTCATGCTCGCCTCAGAAATGGGTGTGCTGGATATTCCTGAAGAAAAAATCGTCACCAAATGGCGTTTGCAACCCGGGAAAATGCTGCTGATTGATTTGGAAAAAGGCACCATTATTTCTGACGATGACCTAAAATCCGGTCTGGCCTCAAAGCACCCTTACCGTAAATGGCTTGATGATACACAAATCATGGTCTCTGACCTGCCACAAACAAAAACCAAAAAGCGCCGCAGCCACATTCCGTTGGTTGATCGCCAGCAGGCATTTGGATACACACAAGAAGACCTTAAATTCCTGATGATCCCAATGTCACAAGCAGGTCAAGAAGCAACTGGCTCTATGGGAACAGATACGCCCGTTGCCGTGCTCTCTAATCGTGCAAAAACTTTGGATACATACTTTAAGCAAAACTTTGCCCAAGTGACCAACCCGCCTATCGATCCAATTCGCGAAGAAGCGGTGATGTCGCTTGTAACATTTATTGGTCCTCGCCCAAACCTGCTTGATCTTAAAGGTACATCGAAACATAAACGCTTATGTGCCAAGCATCCTATCATCACCAATGAAGAGCTTGAACGCATTCGCGTGATTGGAACAACTAAAGGCAATAACTTTAAGACAGTCACTATTGACGCAACATATGATGTTGCCAATGGTCCAGATTATATGGACGCTTGCCTGGAAGGTTTGAGCCGTGCCGCAGACCGCGCCGTGCGTGATGGTTATAATATTATCATCATTTCTGATCGTTCAATCTCTCACACCCGCACACCAGTACCGATTTTACTGGCAACATCTGCCATTCATCACCACCTCATCCGTAAAGGTCTTCGCACTTCTGTTGGCCTGGTTGTGGAAAGTGGCGAACCACGTGAAGTGCATCAATTCTGCACCCTGGCAGGTTATGGCGCTGAAGCCATCAACCCGTATCTTGCCTTTGAAACCTTACGCGACCTCGCCCCAACCTATGAAGAAATCACCACCCCTGAACAAGCCATCAAACGCTATATCAAGGGTTTGAAAAAAGGCATGCTTAAAGTCATGTCCAAAATGGGTATTTCGACTTATCAGTCTTATTGTGGTGCGCAGATTTTTGATGCTATTGGCCTCAAGAAAGATTTCATCGAGCGTTATTTCACCGGCACCCATAGCCAGATCGAAGGCATTGGCCTCAAAGAAATCGCTCACGAAGCCTTTAAGCGTCACGCTGATGCCTTCGGACTAGATCCTGTATTAGAAGACAGCCTAGAAGTTGGCGGTGAGTATGCTTATCGTGTTCGCGGTGAAAAACATGCATGGACACCAGAAACAGTGGCCAGCCTGCAACATGCGGTGCGCGGCAACTCTATGGACAAATTCCGCGAATTCACCAAACAAGTCAACGCCGATGCTCACAATGCAAACTTTTTGCGCGGTTTATTTAAAATTAAAACCGCTGAAGAAGTTGGCCGTAAACCTGTTCCTTTGGATGAAGTTGAACCAGCGTCTGAAATCGTCAAACGCTTTTCAACAGGTGCCATGTCTTACGGCTCAATCTCACGCGAGGCCCATACCACATTGGCCATCGCCATGAACCGCATGGGCGCAAAATCAAACACTGGTGAAGGCGGCGAAGAATCT
>JALWJW010000138.1 GCA_026996935.1 Hyphomicrobiales bacterium | reverse complement strand
TTGCACTTGAAAAGGTAAAGACAATTAAGAGCAAAATATTTAGAAGGCGCATTTATGTTTTCTCCAAAATTTCCTGTCGAGTGGGGCATTTCCACCCTTGATGCAGCAACTATAGGGGTAATTGCAGGTTTTTGAAATAGTGAGAGCGTATTTTTTTTACCTAGCGTTAATATGGCCTGATTTTGGTGTAAATGTGGTTTGAGAGGGGTGTGTTTTTGCTGTGTTTGGTGGTGGATGTGTTTGATTGTTGCCAGGGTTAATGAATTCTTGTGTAGTTAATTCCCCTCACTTGACAAAGGTCAATGTCGACTTTTTTAGTCGGGTTAGTTTTTGCGGGCCTGTAAATAATTAAAGAAGGGGTGCCGGCTATGCAAACAAAGTCAGCAGCACGAAATATTTTTTATGGCGGTTCGTTGTTTTTCTTACTGATTTTCTTCGGTTTGACAGCGCACAGTCATTACTACATCAATAATGTCTCTACGGATAAGAAAGCTTTAACTGATTCAGTTGCTCGGGGCAAAAAAATCTGGGAAGATAAAGCCTGTGTCAATTGCCATACTATCTTGGGAGAAGGTGCTTATTATGCTCCAGAACTTGGAAATGTATGGATCCGCCATGGCGGTAAAGATGACCCGGAAGGGGCAAAAGATTTCATTAAAGAATGGATGAAATCTCAACCAACCGGCATTGAAGGTCGTCGGCAAATGCCACAATTCAATTTAACAGATAAACAACTGGATGATCTGGTTGCGTTCTTTAAATGGGTGAGCACCATCGACACCAATGGCTGGCCGCCAAATGAAGCGGGTTGAGGAGGAATAAAGTTATGAAATATCAATCACAGAAAATAGCTCTGGCGTACTTTGGTGTCGCTATGGCTTTGTTCGCTATCCAGGTTCTGGGTGGCTTGTTAGCTGGGTTTATCTATATTTTCCCCAACTTCTTATCAGAATTGCTGCCATTTAACGTGGTTCGTATGTTGCACATCAACGCGCTTATTGTGTGGTTGCTGTTAGGCTTTTTTGGTGCCACTTATTATTTGGTACCTGAAGAGTCAGAACGCGAAATTTATTCACCGATGATTGCATATTTGCAATTGATTTTGCTTGTTGTTGGAACGCTGGGTGCGGTTATTACCTATGTGTTTAATTTGTTTGAAGGTAATTTTTTCCTTGGTCTGCAAGGACGTGAATTTCTCGAACAACCATTATGGGTGAAAGTGGGCATTGTTGTTGCAGCGCTTATGTTCTTATACAATGTTACAATGACGGTTCTTAAGGGGCGTAAAACGACAATCACCAATGTGTTATTACTCGGCCTTTGGGGGATTGCGATCTTCTTCCTATTTGCATTTTATGTACCTGATAATCTGGCGCTTGATAAAATGTACTGGTGGTATGTTGTCCATCTGTGGGTTGAGGGTGTTTGGGAACTTGTTATGGCGTCAATTCTTGCCTTCTTGTTGCTAAAACTTACCGGTGTTGACCGCGAAGTGGTTGAAAAATGGATTTATGTCATTGTGTCATTGTCTCTATTTTCCGGGGTGCTTGGTACTGGTCACCACTATTACTGGATCGGTACACCTAAATACTGGACATGGATTGGTTCAATTTTTTCTGTTATGGAAGTGATCCCATTCTTTGTTATGGTGTTGTTCAGCTTTACCATGGTTTGGAAAGGTGGACGTAACCACCCCAATAAAGCGGCCGTTCTGTGGGCGCTTGGGGCAGCAGTAATGGCGTTCTTTGGCGCAGGTGTTTGGGGCTTTATGCATACCTTATCCAGTGTGAACTACTATTCACATGGTACGCAAGTTACAGCCGCTCATGGTCACCTGGCCTTCTTTGGCGCTTATGTGTCCATCAATCTGGCGATTATTACCTATGCAATGCCTTATCTGTTGAAACGTGAACCTTATAATCAGGTTCTTAATATGGTTAGCTTTTGGATTATGAACGGTTCAATGGCATTTATGACCTTTGTTTTAACATTTGCCGGTGCGATCCAAACTCATCTGCAACGGGTGAACGGGGATGGCTTTATGGATGTGCAAGAGCAATTGCATCTGTTCTATGTCATGCGCTTTGGCGCCGGTGCGGTGTTTGTCTTGGGTGCTTTGCTGTTTATTTACGCCGTATTTGTACCGCGTAAAGAATTGATTGGGGTATCAAAAACAGCAGCGGCTGAATAAGCTACATACAAAAACGCAGGTTTTGATGCCACCATCAAAACCTGCACTTTTTTAAAACTTTATTCGCAATCTGTATGATTGTTTCTTTTCCCAATTAAACCTCTCCCAATTTTCAGGAAAATAAAATGACCGTATCAGCTAAAAAGCAATCTGATGCTCAAATAGATATTCCCTTTTATCAGCCGGTGAGCGATGAGTGCGATGTGTTTGAACAAGCTTTTAAACTTAATCTTCCTTTGTTGCTTAAAGGGCCGACCGGGTGTGGTAAAACCCGTTTTGTTAGTCATATGTCGGCCCGACTCGGTTTGTCGTTGAACACGGTTTCCTGCCATGATGATCTGGCTGCGGCTGATCTGACAGGGCGGTTTTTGCTAAAGGGGGGGGAAACGGTTTGGGCTGATGGACCGCTCACCGATAGTGTCCGTAATGGTGGGGTTTGCTATCTTGATGAGGTGGTTGAAGCACGCAAAGACGTGACGGTGGTTATTCACCCCCTCACTGATGATCGGCGTATTTTGCCGCTAGATCGCACAGGTGAACTGATAGAAGCGCCAGATAATTTTATGTTGGTGGTTTCTTATAATCCTGGATATCAAAATATTCTAAAATCTTTAAAACCTAGTACTCGGCAGCGTTTTATAGCGCTTGAATTTGACTTTCCGCCAGCCGATGTTGAAACCATTATTGTGGCCAATGAAAGCGGCCTTGATGGTGATAAGTGCGCGCAACTGGTGCGCCTTGCCGCAAAACTTCGCGCTCTTAAGGGGCAGGATATTGAAGAAGGTGTTTCAACGCGCTTATTGGTTTATTGCGCAACATTAATGGCCCATGGCATGAGTGTCGATCGCGCCATCGAGGTGGCGATTATTGAGCCATTGGCTGATGATGGTGATGTTAAATCAGGTCTTAAAGATCTTGTGCAAGCAATTTACGGGTAATTATTATGGCCGGCCTTGCAGATCTGTTTGAACCGGAAGAAGTTTTTGGAGCTTTTTGGCATCGTTTGGTTGGAGAGGCTGATGTTGAAGCACGTTTTGATGATGATGCTGTTCAACTGGAAGATATTCGCAAGCGGTTGGAAATATTCTTTCGGGCGGTAGGGGGCAAAGCTGGCGTTGAACTGAAAGCTATTGCCCCGCAGGTTGCAAATTACAGGCAAAGGTTTCTGGCAAAGCTTGGTCAGGCATCAACAGCGGTTAGTCGAGCGCGGTTTGATGGTGATTATTTATTTCTGCCAGATGAAATTGCTTTGCTGCCAGATCGTCAGGCCAATGGCGAAATCTATCGCTGGTTGGCGGTGTGGGCGGCTTGTATAGGTGAAAAAGCACCCCCGGCAATGGATGATCCATTGCAAAATGATATTATTGTATTGCGGTTTTTGCGCAAGGTTTTGGGCGATGTGTTTGAACAATATCCGGGTATGAAAAAAACCTATCAGCGCCTGGCTTTAATGTTGATAGAGCAGCGTGCGGTTCGATCCCTGCCTAAGGATGAAGCCGAGATTGAAGCGGTGATTGTTGCAATGCTCAAGGGTCAGGAGATTAGTTCTTCATCTGCAATTGCTCATGCTATTTTTAATGATGATGAACCGATAGACCAGTTTAAAGCAGACAAAGCCTATAAAACCTTTTTACCCATTGTTTTGTGGGGGGAAGTGTTGGCGCCAACGGCGCGCGAAAAGGGCCGTAAAGGATCGCAAGAAGATGCCAAGAGTGATGATAGCCAAAGTGGGTCATCTAGTGGCAAAACCCATAAGGCCAAGCGGCAGCAATCTGATCAGATTGATAATAAAAACTCTTTAATTATCGCGCGCTTTGAGGGGCTGCTATCCTGGGCTGAGATGATGAATATTCCTCGTGCTGTTGAGGATGATGAAGAAGATAATGCTCAACGCGCAGCCGATGATCAAGATGAATTGGGGCTGGCAAATATTGCTAAAAAAGCCTCGACCAAATTGAAGTTTGATTTGGATTTGGCCCCGCAAGATGTGGTGCATGAACAACTCTCGGCCAAGCATACATATCCTGAATGGGATTATCGTAAAAACATCTATCAGCCAGATCATTGCCGGGTTTTGGCAGGCGATGCGCCAGAGCTTGAAGCAGGTTCAACATGGCAACCTGATCGCGAGGCGCGAAAACGTATTCGTGCCGTCAAACGCCAGTTTGAAGCGCTGCGGCCGCGTCAGGAAAAGTTTTTGCGCCAGGCTGACGGCAGCGAACTTGATATGGACGCACTGGTTCGGGCGCGCTGTGATATGGCCGCCAGCGGGCAAAGTTCCAATCGGGTTTTTATTAATTCAAAAAATGCTGCGCGTGATTTGTCGGTGAGTGTGTTGATTGATACATCACGGTCTTCTGAAAGCTGGATTGAAGGCAAACAGGTGATTGAAATTTCACGCGAAGCCTTGATGGCGATGGCGCTTGGTTTAGCTGCCAGCGGTGATGATAGCGCGATCTATAGTTTTTCATCGCTTAAGCGCGAGCGGGTGAATGTGCTTAAAATTAAGGATTTTGATGAACCCCTTAGCCAGCATGTGTTCTCGCGCATCGGGGCTTTAAAGCCTGGGTTTTATACCCGTTTAGGCGCTGCTATTCGTCATGTGAATACTGAGCTTGCCAACACGGCCAGCACCAAGCGTTTATTGCTGGTTATCAGTGATGGTAAGCCTAACGATCTTGACCATTATGAAGGGCGCTATGGGGTGGAAGATACGGCGATGGCGGTGCGTGAAGCGCGTCGCTCAGGGACGGCTGTTTTTGGTCTAACCATCGATAAACAGGCGCAAAGTTATTTTCCC
>JALWJW010000137.1:811-4999 GCA_026996935.1 Hyphomicrobiales bacterium | reverse complement strand
TCTCAGATGTCGTGCTCCAATTGCGTAACATGGCAAAAAGTGCCGATCTGAAATTCTTAGTCTATTTCCTTGAAATGGCCTTTCAAGAAGCCTTTAGCCAATCAATCGGCAGGGGAAAGGATTAATCTGCAATCTAAACGCCGCCGTGATCTTCAATCTAATCTTCATCATGAAATGTCGTTGAAATATACTCAGCATCTTCCTGGCCATTGCGCTCAAATATCAAGAAATCATAATAACCGCAGCGCTTTGTCCCAGGAAACTCCCGACATATTGCTGGGCGTGTTTCATAAATCGTGCATCGGCGTTCTTCCAGATGAAAGAAATGACAGATACGCCCAAAGTGGGCATCAGGCTTTCGCTTCATAATCCGCTTATAGCCGTGATCTTTACGGGTGAACTTTTTTTCAGTTTCTTCAAACGACATGCCTTGGCCCTTCGCAAGACGGGTGACATCACGCTTGGATAAAACAATCACCGGATAGCTACAGCAATAACCGGGACAATTTAAACAATCATATTTTTGTTTTGATTTTTCTTTTGACATGAAAACCGTGTAGGCGAAAAACACATAAACAGCAATTAAAGATGCTAAGGATAATCCTTCTAAAAGCATTTTTTTGTGGAAGCATGGTTGTTTCCTTGGCAGAACAGGCTTATAGAACGGGCAAATTTCTTCGAGAAAACTCGTGGAATCCAATAAATTAACCGGAGTATAGCTAATGACCGGCATCCTCGACATTACTGCCAGAGAAATCCTAGATAGCCGTGGAAACCCAACAATTGAAGTTGATGTCACCCTGGAAGATGGCGCTTTTGGCCGTGCTGGCGTACCATCAGGGGCATCAACCGGTGCCCACGAAGCAATGGAATTGCGTGATGAAGATGCTGAGCGTTTTGGCGGCAAAGGCGTTCTTAACGCCGTTGATTTCGTCAACAATGAAATTTTCGACACTTTGGAAGAGGCCGATGCCCGCGATCAAATTTCAATTGATCTGGCAATGAACGCCTTAGACGGCACACCGAACAAGTCACGTTTAGGTGCCAATGCTATTCTTGGCGTTTCACTTGCTGTGGCAAAAGCTGCTGCAGAATCAGCAGGCTTGCCTTTATATCGCTATGTTGGCGGAGCAGGGGCTCATGTTTTACCCGTGCCAATGATGAACATCATCAATGGCGGCGAACACGCCGACAATCCTATCGACATTCAGGAGTTTATGGTTGTGCCGGTCGGAGCGGAAACCTGCAAAGAAGCCATTCGTATGGGCGCTGAAATTTTTCACACGCTTAAAAAAGGGCTATCGGATGCTGGACACAACACCAATGTTGGCGATGAAGGCGGCTTTGCCCCCAATCTTTCATCAACAGATGATGCTTTGAGCTTTATTATGAAATCAATCGAAGGGGCAGGGTATCGCCCGGGCGAAGATGTTTATATCGCCCTTGATGCTGCATCCAGTGAGTTTTTCAAAGACGGCAAATACAATTTGGCCGGCGAGAATAAAATCCTCGATTCTGCTGAGATGGCAGCATACTTTGCAGATTTGACCGCCCGTTTTCCAATTTTTTCAATCGAAGATGGTATGGACGAAGATGACTGGGAAGGCTGGAAAGCTCTCACAGAAGCTATTGGCTCAAAATGCCAATTGGTTGGCGATGATTTATTCGTAACCAACACGGAACGCCTTTCAAAAGGCATTAAACAGGAGATTGCAAACTCAATCCTTGTGAAAGTTAATCAAATCGGCACGCTAACTGAAACATTACGCGCAGTTGAAATGGCTCACATGGCAGGCTATAGCGCGGTCATGTCTCATCGCTCTGGTGAAACAGAAGACTCAACCATTGCCGATTTGGCCGTTGCAACAAACTGCGGGCAAATCAAAACGGGTTCGTTGTCACGTTCTGACCGTTTGTCAAAATACAATCAGCTCATCCGTATTGAAGAAGAGCTCGGTGATCAAGCTGTTTACGCAGGCACATCTATTCTAAAGGCCTAAAACAAGCCTTTTAACAAAAACGTAAACGAAGAATTAACCAGTAACATTACACTATGGGCACTTATAGTTTCGCCCGTGTTGTTACTGGTTTTTTTATGCACAAATCTCAACGTTCTTTAATTTTCGATTTATCTGTATTTTTCGGGTCTATTGCTGTCTTGAGTTATTTTGTCTGGTACGGGTTTTATGGCCCTCGCTCGTTTGACCATGCAAAAGTGGTAAAACGGCTTGTTCAAGAACAACAAAAAATCACTGCAAATTTAGAATCCAGGAAGAAATCTCTTAATGCGCGAGTGGCATTGTTACGCCCTAATTCAATTGACCCCGATATGCTTGACGAGCAAGCCAGAAAACGGCTGGAATTCGCCAATAAGGCCGATATTCTGATTGTCAAACAGCCGAAATAAACCAAAATCTGGTTAATTCATGTAATTTTCAATAAAATCAAAGGCTTAAAGCCTCTATATTTTTAATATATTTCTGTTATGATGGCGACAATTCCAGCCGGCTAATAATGCTGCGCGCATCATAGATCAGGGAGGTCACAGATGGCTAAAGCTGCCACGAAAAAGACAAGCAAAAACAAGCTTGCCGAATTTACCAAAGACCAGGAACTCAAAGCCTATTACGCCATGCTTCTCATTCGCCGATTTGAAGAAAAAGCTGGCCAATTATACGGTATGGGTAAAATTGGCGGATTCTGCCATCTTTACATCGGACAGGAAGCTGTTGTCACTGGCGTAAAAATGGCCATGCAAGAGGGCGACCAGATGATCACATCTTACCGTGATCACGGCCATATGCTTGCCTGCGATATGGATCCAAAAGGGGTTATGGCTGAACTCACAGGGCGGTATGCAGGATTGTCAAAAGGCAAGGGCGGTTCGATGCACATGTTTAGCCGCGAAAAGAATTTTTATGGCGGACACGGCATTGTTGGCGCACAAGTGCCAATTGGCGCAGGCTTAGGCTTTGCCAATAAATATAAAGAAAATGGTGCGGTATCTGTCACCTTCTTTGGTGAAGGTGCAACCAATCAGGGCCAGGTCTATGAGAGTTTCAACATGGCGGCCTTGTGGAAATTACCCGTTATTTTCATCATCGAAAACAATGGCTACGCCATGGGCACCGCCGTCAAACGCTCGGCGGCAAAATCAGAAGAACTATATTATCGTGGCTCGGTTTACGGCATTCCCGGTGTTCAGGCCGATGGCATGGATGTGCGCGCAGTTGAACAGGCAGCAGCAATTGCCTTTAAACATTGCCGTGATGGCAAAGGGCCATACATCATTGAAATGAAAACCTATCGCTATCGCGGTCACTCCATGTCTGACCCTGCCAAATATCGCAGCAAAGAAGAAGTGAAAAAAATGCGTCAGGAACATGATCCCATCGAACAATCAAAAGCCCGCATTCTTGAGGCCAACTTTGCCGATGAAACCCAATTGAAAACGATTGATGCAGATATTCGAAAAATAGTTTCAGAAGCCGCAGACTTTGCTCAAACCACACCAGAACCTGATGCAAGCGAACTTTGGACCGACATCTATATGGAGGCGGGAGAATAATCATGGCTGTAAATATTTTAATGCCAGCCCTTTCACCAACAATGGAAGAAGGCAAACTCGCAAAATGGCTGGTTAAAGAAGGCGACACTGTTACATCTGGCGATGTTTTAGCAGAAATTGAAACCGATAAAGCGACAATGGAAATTGAAGCGGTTGATGAAGGAGTAATTTCAAAAATCCTCGTTACAGATGGCACTGAAAACGTATTAGTCAACACACCAATCGCCATCATAGGTGAAAACGCTGATGATGTTACGGTTGCAGACAGTGGCGCGGCAGCAGCCGCACCAACCCCAGCACCAACTAATGAACAACAAGAAGCTACACCAGAACCAGCACAAGTAAGTATAGCACCTGAACAAACAATCTTGGCCGATGCTGAAATTCCTGAAGGCACAGCAATGGTTGAAATGACCGTTCGCGAAGCCTTGCGTGATGCTATGGCCGAAGAAATGCGCCGTGACGAAAACGTATTCTTAATGGGTGAAGAAGTGGCCGAATATCAAGGCGCTTACAAAATTTCGCAAGGGTTGCTTGAAGAATTTGGCGCAAAACGTGTGGTTGACACTCCCATCACCGAACACGGTTTCACTGGCCTTGCTGTTGGCGCTGCATTTGGT
>JALWJW010000137.1:0-801 GCA_026996935.1 Hyphomicrobiales bacterium | reverse complement strand
GTGCAAATGGTGCCGCAGCACGAGTGGCAGCACAACACAGTCAGGATTATTCTGCCTGGTTTGCACAAATACCAGGCCTCAAAGTCGTGCAACCTTATTCAGCAGCCGATGCAAAAGGCTTGTTAAAATCTGCAATCCGCGACCCGAATCCCGTTGTTTTTCTAGAAAACGAAATCCTCTATGGTCACAAATTTGATGTGCCGGACCTTGACGATTGGACTGTCCCCATCGGCAAGGCTAAAATTGTCCGGGCTGGTGATGCCGTAACAATCGTTTCATTCAGCATCGGCATGACATACGCCCTTGAAGCAGCCGACAGACTGGCTGCAGATGGCATTATGGCCGAGGTCATTGATCTTCGTACCATTCGCCCCATGGATATTCCAACCATTATCGAAAGCGTAAAAAAAACCAACCGCTGCGTTGTTGTTGAAGAAGGCTGGCCCGTCTGTTCCATTGGTTCAGAAATTGCCGCTCAAATTATGACGCAGGCTTTTGATTATCTTGATGCACCCGTTGCGCGCGTGGCGGGCAAAGATGTGCCGATGCCTTACGCCGCCAATCTTGAAAAACTAGCTTTGCCTAATGCTGGCGAAGTTGTTGAGGCGGTCAAATCCGTCCTTTACGTTTAAGGAGAAAGAGCATGCCAATATCAGTATTAATGCCAGCCCTTTCACCTACAATGGAAAAGGGCAAACTAGCAAAATGGTTGATGAAAGAGGGCGATCAGGTAACATCGGGCGATGTACTTGCCGAAATTGAAACCGACAAAGCCACAATGGAAATTGAAGCCGTTGACTA
>JALWJW010000136.1 GCA_026996935.1 Hyphomicrobiales bacterium | reverse complement strand
CGTCAAGTCCAACACGATTTTATATGTTAAAGATGGTGCAACGGTTGGTGTTGGTGCCGGGCAAATGTCGCGGGTGGATTCAGCGCGTATTGCAGCGCGAAAATCTGATGATGCGGCAAAAGCTGAAGGGCTTGATACACCGCTTGCTGTTGGCTCGGTTGTGGCCTCTGATGCTTTTTTCCCGTTCCCTGATGGTTTGTTGCAGGCAGCCGAGGCTGGTGCAACGGCGGTTATTCAGCCGGGTGGTTCGATCAAGGATGATGAAGTGATTAAAGCTGCCGATGATGCCGGTCTTGCTATGGTGTTTACAGGTATGCGCCATTTCAGGCATTAATGCCAATCTTGAGTTTTAAGCAAATAAAAAGCGCCGCAGAGAAATTTTGCGGCGCTTTTTTGTTGCTTACAGTTTACTGTTATTAAAACAGTGAAGCGTTGAGCCACATATGGGCAGCGATACTGGCTGCATACCCAAGGGCGACGGCCCACGTCCACTTTAGATGGCTCATAAAGGTGTAATAACCGCGTGCTGTACCCATAAGGGCTACACCTGCGGCTGAGCCGATGGAAAGCAATGAGCCGCCAACGCCGGCCGTTAAGGTGATGAGCAACCATTGGCCGCGAACCATATCTGGGTCCATCGTTAAGACGGCAAACATCAGCGGAATATTATCAACAATAGCAGAAAGCAATCCAATAATAATATTTGCTTTTGTTGGCCCAAGGTTGCCATACAGGGATTGAGACATCATCTCAAGATAGCCTGCAACACCCAAGCCGCCGACGGCGAAAATAATCCCGAAGAAGAATAATAAAGTATCCCATTCCACCCGTTCAATTTCTTTAAATGAATCCATGAACATATCTGGCTGGTTTGGGTGGGATGGGTGTCTTTTCAGGAAATAACTAAACACCATTAAATAACCCAGTCCCATCATCATGCCCATTGCGGCGGGTAGGTGGAAAAACTGGTTGAAAGATACGGCAGTAAAGATAGTGGCGGCAAACAAGAAAATAACCACTTTAGCCCCGCGCTTCATTGTGATATTCTCACTTACAGCTTCAGGCGTTTCTTTTGGTACGGCAAAAGTCATAATGACAGCGGGAACAAGGAAATTGATAACCGAGGGGATGAAAATGGCCAGGAAGCCGAAAAATTCAATTTTATCCTTTGTCCAGACCATCAATGTGGTTATGTCGCCAAAAGGTGAATAAGCCCCGCCGGCATTTGCTGCTACAACAACATTTATGCATGATAAAATTACAAATTTTGGGGATTTGGCACCAATTGCCATAACAACAGTACCCATAACCAGCGCTGTTGTCAGGTTGTCTAATAATGGTGACATGAAGAAAGCCAGGATGCCGGTTAGCCAAAATAGTTGGCGGTAACTCAGGTTCGCACCTATCAGTTTTGTTTTCAGTACCGCAAAAACACGGCGTTCTTCAAGTGAGTTCACATATGTAATCGCCACCAGCAGGAACAGGAAAAGTTCACCATATTCTTCAAGTATGTGTTTTGCCGCATTGTTTAACGCTGCGGCCTTTTCAGGACCTGTGCCAACGTAAGCAATTGCGATAACCGCCCAAATCAAACCAGCCGCTAGCATGACAGGCTTTGATTTGCGCATATGAATTTTTTCTTCAACGATAACCAAGGCGTAAGCGATTGCAAAGATGACCAAGGCCAAAATTCCAGCCCAATGAACAGTAAGGTTTAGCAGTACAGGGTTTTCATCAGCTCCCTGGCTTGCAAAGGCAAGTGTTGGGGCCATTACGAAAATGCTGGTTAAAACGAGCGATAGAACACGTTTCATCAATTCGTCCTTTGTTAGAAATTTGGCAAAGCTGTAACCAAAAAGAGGGTGTAAATCTAGGTTTTTTGTGTTTGAGCACCCATAAACTTTAGGTTAGTCCCTACTTTTGGGTACTCATAAAATGAAACTTAGTAAAATAGACACCGCCAGTGGAAAACAATGGCGGTGTTTGTTGTGTTTTTAAGTAAATTATGTCTGGTTGAATTTGTTGTTGCGAGCCGCCAGGGTGCGAAGGCGCAGGGCGTTTAAGCGAATGAAACCGTGAGCATCTTCCTGGTTGTAAGCGCCTTCATCATCTTCAAAGGTGACAAGCTCTTCTTCATACAAAGATTTAGGTGACTTGCGGCCATCAACAATAACATTGCCTTTATACAGTTTAAGCCGAACGGTGCCTTCAACGTGTTCTTGAGATTTGTCGATGAGGGCTTGCAGCATTTCGCGCTCGGGTGAGAACCAGAAACCATTATAGATCATGCGGGCATAATCAGGGATCAGGCTGTCTTTTAAGTGCATGGCATCGCGGTCAAGGGTGAGCGATTCCATGGCGCGGTGAGCAGTGAGCAAAATGGTGCCGCCCGGTGTTTCATAAACGCCGCGAGATTTCATGCCGACAAAACGGTTTTCAACCAGATCAAGACGGCCAATGCCGTTGTCGTGACCATATTTGTTTAAGCTTTCAAACAATGTGGCCGGTGACATGGCTATACCGTTAATGGCAATGGGATCGCCTTTCTTAAATTCGATTTCAATCTCGGTTGGTGTGTCTGGCGCATCTACCGGATCAATAGTGCGTTGGAACACATATGGTTCAGCGCCCACCCAGGGGTCTTCAAGCACTTTACCTTCTGATGATGAATGGAGCATGTTGGCATCAACTGAAAACGGGGCTTCGCCGCGTTTGTCTTTAGGAACGGGAATTTGATGCTTTTCTGCAAAATCGAGCAAATGGGTGCGGCTTTTAAAGTCCCAATCACGCCAGGGGGCGATGACTTTGATATCGGGGTTTAAAGCATAAGCGGAAAGTTCAAAACGAACCTGGTCGTTGCCTTTACCTGTTGCGCCATGAGCAATGGCATCAGCGCCAGTTTCGCGGGCGATCTCAACAAGGCGTTTTGAAATGAGTGGACGCGCGATTGAGGTGCCGAGCAGATAAACACCTTCATAAACGGCATTGCCGCGGAACATCGGGAAAACATAATCGCGGATAAATTCTTCACGCAGGTCTTCAATGTAAATTTCTTTAATGCCAAGCATTTCAGCTTTTTTGCGGGCCGGTTCAAGTTCATCGCCCTGGCCAAGATCTGCGGTGAAGGTAACGACCTCACAGCCATAGGTTTCGCTGAGCCATTTAAGAATGATTGAGGTGTCCAAGCCACCGGAATAGGCAAGAACGACTTTTTTAATGTTTTCGTGTTTGGCCATTTTATGTGTACCTTTTCGCACGCGTTTAATTGACTAAAATATGTTGGTATTTTGCGCTGCACTATAGGAATGTTACAGGGATGAGCAAGAAGGAATTTAAAGAAAATGGCAACTAAGCTTAAGACTGTTCAATTTTGGTATGAATTTGCTTCTCCTTATAGCTATTTGGCGGCAATGCGGGTGAATGAGGTGGCTGTGGCATATGAGGTGAGGGTTGATTGGAAGCCGTTTCTATTGGGGCCAGTTTTCAAACAGCAGGGGCTGAATGATTCACCGTTCAATGTTTTCAAAGCAAAAGGTGCCTATATGTGGCGCGATATGGAACGAATTTGCAATGAACTGGATATTGGGTTCAAAAAGCCTTCGGTCTTTCCTCAAAATGGACTGCTGGCCGCGCGTTTGGCGTTGTGTGATGAGGTTCGTCCAAAACGAGTAGAGTTTTCGCAAGGTGTTTATTTAATGCAATTTGTTATGGGTTATGACATCTCTAATTTTGTGAATTTGCATTCAGTTCTTGAAAATCTAGGGCTGAATAGTAAAAAGGCATTTGCGCAAAGCCAAAGTAATGAAGTGAAATTGGCGCTGCGAAATCAAACGCAGTGGGCCATGGAAAATGGTATTTTTGGCGCGCCGATGTTTGTCTGTGGTGATGGCGAACTGTTTTGGGGACATGATAGACTTGAGCAAGCGGTTGCATGGGGCGCCGGTTCAGGGCATAAAGGGTAAGAATCCCGGGGGCATTTCCGGGTGGTAGATAATTTTATGAAGGAATATCCATGTTTCGTTTTCTCATTGGAAAATTTGCAGCTTTAGCAGTGGTGCTGGCTGTGTTTGCTTTTTCACCTGTAAGCGCAAATGCGGCAAGCGCGTGTAAAGGCCTGTCTAAATCATCATGCACATCTAACGATAAGTGTTCTTATGTAAAAGCCCATTCGCGTTCTGATGGGTCAAAGGTCAAAGCGTTTTGTCGCGCTAAGCCAGGTAAGGGTGCATCTTCAAGCAAAAATACCTCATCTAAGAAAATGACAGCAGATGAAAAGAAAAAAGCTGCCGCCAAGAAAAAGGCTGCTGCCAAAAAGAAAAAAGATGCTGAAGCTAAAATGACGCCTGCTGAGAAAAAGAAAGCTGCTGCCAAAGAAAAAGCAGCTAAAGCCAAGGCGAAAAAAGATGCGGCTAAAAAGAAAGCTGCCGAAGAAAAAATGACACCTGCTGAAAAGAAAAAAGCCACAACTGAAGAGAAAAAGAAAAAAGCGGCTGAAAAGAAAAAGGCTGCTGCTGAGAAAAAAGCAGAAGCTAAGAAGAAAAAGGCTGAAGCTAAGAAGAAGGCGGCTGATAAGAAGAAAAAAGCCAAAAAGAAAAAAGATAAAAAGAAAAAGTCTTAACACACAAACAAGTGACTTTAGACTTGTAAGGAGGGATCAGCTTTTTGCTGGTCCCTTTTTTATTGTTTTTTTAGGTGTGTTTCGTGTTTTGCAAGTTGGTTCGATTTCTTTTATCCTGTCATCAAAATTAAAAGGGAGGATAAAATGAAACATGTAATCAAGAAACGGAGTATCGTTTTTAGTATTGCCATTACCGCTGCACTTGCAAGCCTGATGCCGGCCAGTTTTGCCAAAGAAAAACAGCTTATTCGTATCGCAACAATGCCCAAAGGGGCAGAGGTAACCGGGCTTAGCAAAAATGCTCTTGGCGAATTGTTCCTCAATGCCCAGCATCCTGGCGGGAAAAATAAACTTAAAAAAGGCGGGGTTCCTGCTCAAGTTGGC
>JALWJW010000135.1 GCA_026996935.1 Hyphomicrobiales bacterium | reverse complement strand
TTTATCTGCTCCTGCGATCGGTTGAAAACATCAAACCGCAAGCTCTACCTTATCTTGTGAGGTTAAGTGGAAAACGACCAGATAGGCCTTTATTGTATGGGGATCAGATAATCTTACGCGGACGATTGGCGCCGCTGCCACAACCGGTAGAGCCAGAGGGATTTGATTTTGGTCGTAAACTCTGGTTTCAAGGCATTGGCGCAACGGGTTTTTATTATGGCAAAATTGAACGACAAAACACTGAAACCACAGATGGTTATTCTTTTACCAGATGGCTGCAAAACTTGCGGAACGATATTTCAACTCGCATTTCACAAGCTTTACCTGACCAGACAAGTGCCGTAGCAAAAGCCTTAATTACAGGCGACAGAGGTCAGCTTAACAAACAGACTTTAGAAAGTTTACGTGTGTCTGGTTTAGCCCATATTTTAGCAATTTCCGGATTACACATGACCCTTGTTGCTGGTGGGGTCTTTTGGTTGTCGCGGGGCTTATTCGCACTTTCCGGCGTGCTGGCGTTAGGCTATCCGATTAAAAAGTGGGCCGCAGGTGTGGCACTGGCTGTGGGAGCGTTCTATCTGGCAATATCAGGTGCAGGCATTGCCACTCAACGCGCTTTCATTATGTTGGCAATTATGTTACTGGCGCTAATTCTAGATCGTCCGGCGATCTCCATGAGAAATGTTGCCATTGCGGCTATGATAATCAGTATTGCTCGACCGGAAACGGTTTTATCAGTTAGTTTTCAAATGTCGTTTATGGCGGTTATCGGGCTGGTCGGATTTTATGAGCTGGTAAGCACCATTAAACGGCAAAAGGGGTGGGGTTTTTCATCCTCAAATACAGGGATTAATATACTTCTTAAGATTGCAGCATTTTTTATTGGTCTTTCAATGACAACAATTATTGCTGGTGTGTTCACCGGTGTTCCGGCTGCATATCATTTTAATACCGTGGCTGTGTTTTCTCTTTTGGGCAATGTGATCGCACTGCCCATCGTCACTTTGATTGTAATGCCTTGTGCAATTGCCTCTGTTTTGTTCATGCCGTTAGGGTTGGAAGCCTGGGCTTTAGAGCCAATGGGCATAGGGATCGGTTGGGTTCTGAGTCATTCACAAACAGTTGCCGGATTTTCTGGCGCAAAAGTATTAGTGCCATCTATGCAGACCCCGGGAATATTATTGATTGTTTTCGGTTTGATGTGGTTCTCACTGTGGCGCAATTGGGTGAAAGGTTTTTCTATCATACCAATTTTTCTGGGTGTTTTCGTGGCTAAACCAACGATAATGCCAGATGTTTTGATTAGCAAATATGGCCGCAATGTTGCCGCAGCCAATGCCAATGGCCATTATGTTTTTGTTGATAAGAAAAATAGTAAATATGACGCTGAACGGTGGCTGGTCGGGCAGGGCGATGGGGCAAGTTTAAAGGATGCTGCAACTAGAAAAGGCTGGAATTGTGAAAGCAACAATTGTGTATTCTCAAGTAAAGGTCAAAAAATATTATACCTTGGCTCTAAGGCGCAAAATATCAATGAAAGTTGCAAAGCCCACAAACCCGACATTGTAATCGCGGCAAATCCACTTTTCGGGCAATGTAAAAATATTAAAATCCGCATAGACAGGTTTGATCTTTGGCGAGAAGGCGCACATGCAATTTACTTAACAAACAATCAGGGTAAAACCTCAATTAAAGTCATATCAACAATGAAAAGCCGAGGCATAAGGCCATGGGTGGTAAAACCCAAAGCCCGACGAACAATCCTTATTGATCCATCAAAAGACAATCGCCGTTATAAAAAACGCAAACCATTTCCAGTGAAAAAGAATGCATCTTTGAAACGCAATATCAATAACTTCGAAGAAGGCCTGCAAGTATTCCTTGAACACTAACCCGGTCAGGTCCAAATATACGCGTTTCATAAGCAGGATTTGCCGCTTCCAGCGCAATAGATCCGCCCTTTTTGCGCAGGCGTTTTAGCGTGGCTTCTTCATTGTCAACCAAAGCAACAACAATCTCTCCATTTCTTGCTGTGCTGGATTTGCGGATTAGAACCGTGTCACCGTCTAAAATACCTGCATTGATCATCGAATCCCCCTTAACTTCCAGGGCATAATGCTCACCTGTGCCAAGCATTTCTGGTGGCACTGTGACATTGTGAGAATGATCCTGTATCGCTTCAATTGGTACACCAGCCGCAATGCGGCCCATCATTGGAACAATCGCGGCATCAGCTTCGTTATCCTGATAAGATTTGCCTAAAGAGCCTTCTATAATGCTAGGGCTAAATGGAGGTGGCGTTTCTTTCAGTCCGGGAGCGGCTGCATCAGGCATGCGGACAATCTCCATAGCCCGGGCGCGATGAGGAAGTCGTCGCAAAAATCCGCGTTCCTCTAATGCTGTTATGAGTCGATGAATGCCTGATTTGGATTTTAAGCCTAACGCATCTTTCATTTCTTCAAATGAAGGAGGGACACCTGTATCTTTCAGGCGGTCATAAATAAACATCAATAGATCATGTTGTTTGCTG
Source organism: Hyphomicrobiales bacterium (assembly GCA_026996935.1). Lineage (GTDB taxonomy): Bacteria > Pseudomonadota > Alphaproteobacteria > Rhizobiales > Aestuariivirgaceae > JALWJW01. The sequence continues at coordinate 2,493 of JALWJW010000135.1, read as the reverse complement.
GTTAGCATATCAAAATCACTTCACCGTTAAGTTTCATTCTTATAGTCATTGTCATGGCTATAGAATATCCACTATATGTTTCAGATATTGCCCCAAATGAGAATCGGAACAAATGCAAAACAAACATAGACGTTCTTGCTATGTTCGGCAAGGGGCGTTCGTTGTTTTTGTTCTATCCACCTTGTTTCAGCAGGTTTAATAGTTGCTTACTGGTGCCAAATTGGTAGGTTACGCGTATATTAAAGCATTTATGATGACTAAGACACATTATCCACCCCGATACGCGGCAACGCAATATGACGAAACTGGTGAACGCAGGGTTTGGTTGACACTTTATGCTGACAGGCTGGTTATTAATGATGGCGAGAATATACAATCATGGCCTTTGAGCGATGTTTTTGCCGGACAGATTGGTCAGGGTGAAGCAGAGTGTATCGGATTTCCATCTCGCCCTGATATCCGCCTGTTTGTAGGCCGCGATGTTCTTACAATGGTAAGGGCCGCAACCATGGGCGAACCTTACAGTTATCCACGCTCATGGCATATACCGGTTGGGCCTGTTTTGTTGTTTGGGTTTTTGGGATTATGTACATTAATCTGGTATTATTTTGATTAGAAATCTATACTAACTTCAAAAGATCAGGCGTTTTTAGAATTTTCAGGGGCATCAATTTTGGAAGAAAAAACAAATCTTGAGGAATTGGAAACGCCATATCCTTTAGCTCGCAAGTTTTACTTGAGACTGTTGCCATCACTGATATTGCTGCTTGTTGGACTTGTTGTTTTAGTAGGGTTTGTTGTTCGAGATGGAACCCAAAATATCCATTTAGAAAGAGCAACGAGAACAGCAGAAAATATCGCCAATGACCTGTCCCAGCGCGTGCCAAATTCATGGAAAAGGCTGATGAATGGCGAAAAGCTTTCAAATAGGGAGTTGTTGGTTCTTGAAAAAGAATTTTCTAAAGAACGTATCGAATATCGTTTAACTGGTTTAAAAGTTTATGACATTAATGGCAGGGTTCTTTTTTCTCATCTCTCAAAAGAAATCGGTAAAATCGAAAAAGGAGCAGCTTTAAGAGCCGTCGTTTCTTCGAGAACTCCTTCTGCATTACGCCACTTACAAGAAGACGGCAGTGTGGTGTATGAATTGTATGTCCCTTATGAAGAGGCTGGACGACTGGCCGCAGTGTTTGAATTGTACGAGCCTGACAATGGTGCACTTCAAACAACAATAAGGGATATGGTTGTGCCGGTCGTATCCATTCTTATGGTTCTCTTTATCATTTTAATATTATTGTTTGTGCCGGTTGTAAAACGTGCCCAATCTGAAATAAACGATCGGACTAATCAGGTGATTGGTTTTCGCCGCCGCCTGGAAAAATTGTTATCCAGCAGCGCAATAGAAACAATGAAACAGTCTGATTCGTCTGAACGGTCAGTGAGTAAAAGAACAAATACTACATTACTCTACTCAGATATACGCAACTTTACCCCTTTTTGTGAAGGCCGCGCGCCAGATAAGGTGATCGACACCCTGAACACGATTATTGATGTTCAGGTAAACGAAATTAAAGCCCAGGGAGGTGACGTTGATAAGATTATTGGCGATGCTGTTCTTGCTCGCTTTGATTCTGAAGGCCGAGAGCACCGCGCACTGAAAGCGGCTATCGCAATACAGGAAAAATTAGCTACTCTTGAATTGCCGCTGAAAATTGGAATCGGAATTTATTCTGGCCCCGTGGTTGTTGGTTTGTTGGGCACAAAAGACAGAATGGATCATACCGTAATCGGAGATTCAGTAAACGTCGCAGCCAGGTTATGTTCCATCGCCAAAGCTCAGCAAATTGTTACCGATGTTGATACTTTAAAAATTTCAAAAATTACAGGCTTTGGCGTACCACACCAAATTTCAATTAAAGGCCGTAAGCACACCGTTGATGTTCAAGTTTGGGAATAAAACTTTATAGATACCAGCTTGTAGTGTTTTTACAAACACTAGCTATTGAAGTTTTTGTATAAGCAGAAATATCGTAGCCTTTGGCGTAGTGAAAGGCGGTGGCGGAGAGACAGTCCGCCTTTTTGAAGTCTATCAAAAAGGAAAAATCAAAATAATATTGTGAAAACAATTGATTATAAGGTGCTTTGGTTTTCTATTAAAATGTATGTTACGCAAATTGTTACACAAAAAGTTACGCAAAAATCCTTGTTTAACAGACTTCAAACGGATTAACGACCTCAATTCCACTGTTGATAAAATGCTTGTCATTGCGAGTAACAAGAATTGCCTCACGAGAAAGGGCAATAGCCGCAATCATAGTATCGTTTTGCCCGACTGGAGTACCTTGAGCTTTTAGTCTGGCAGCAAGAAAACCAAAGGCCTCGGCAGCAGCCATATCGAATGGCAGGATATTCCCGTCTAAATCCTCATCCAACATTTCTGTAACTGATTTTTCAAGTTGCCGTTGGCGTTTTCCTTGCGGCATGGCTTTTAAC
>JALWJW010000134.1 GCA_026996935.1 Hyphomicrobiales bacterium | reverse complement strand
GCCTAAGGGAAAGACCCATTGGTCATCGTGGGGGTCATCGGCTTCTTCGTGCTCGGCCGATGATTCTTCGACATTTTTTTCTCGTCGGGCCGCGCGCCTCTCAAACAACATTTCCAATGCCATTAAAAACAGCAAGATGCCGCCAGCTATACGGAAAGCTGGTAGTGAGATACCAAGGAAATTTAGAACAGGCTGGCCGGCAACAGCAAAAACCAGCAGAATCAGAAAACCGAATATGGTGGCGCGCCATGCTGTCCTGTGACGGGCTTTTTCAGATGAGTTTGCTGTTATGGCCAAAAATAACGGAACAAGGCCAATTGGATCAATGATTACGAATAAAGTTGCGAAAGCTGGAATCGCAACTTCGCTCCATAAAGACCACATTAGATATTATTTCCGTAACCAACATTAAGATCGCGGCGAGCAGAACGAATAGAAACAGAATAGCCGGCCACAACATCAATAAGGCACATGACAACGAGAATGAGGAATACGGCGGTGCCAGCTTGTTTGACCAATAAAAATTCGATCAGGGCAATAATGAAAACGCCAGTTGAAAGGATATGGTCCAAAATCGTTGCGGTACCAATGCTGGCAGCTTTTATCACTTCAAGGAATAACAGGCCAAGGCTAACCAGAATGAGCACATCGCCGCTTGATAGGGCAAAAGTGGCCCCTGACATCATGTCGTAAACGAACATATCGGCTTGTAAATCAAGACCGCCGGAAAAAGCGAAAACATTATAAGCGATTAAAGCAAGAGCCAAAAAGGGAAAGGCAGACAAAAAACGCATTTGATAAACTCCTGAAAGTTCGTTTGTAAGAATAGTGCGTGACACGTTAAATTGAACACTTGAATCCGACAGAACGCGCTGCACTCCAGACTCAAGTCTTAACCGTATAGGTAGCAAATGGCAAAAGAAAAGCCAGTGCAAAAACACTGGCTTATAAATTTTGTAAGGTAATGTGGAAGCTTGAAACTTAATAGTCGCTTTTTGCTTCAAGAACCTGACGTCCACGGTACATGCCTGATTTCAGGTCAATGTGGTGTGGGCGGCGCAACTCGCCTGATTGTTTGTCTTCAACGTAAACTGATTTCTCAGTTGTGTGACCAGAGCGACGGAAACCACGTTTCATACGTGATATTTTCCCCTTAGGTACAGCCATGGAAATTCTCCAAAATTATAAGCGAACCAAGTAAAACTGGCCCATAAATGATAAAATTCTTGTTTATGAAGGCGGCTTATAGCCTGAAAACAAGTAAATATCCAGTACAGAATTGCACGTCAAACAAGTTTTTTATTGCTTTGTTGCGAAAAGGACTGTGTAGCATTGGATTAAGGTTTTAATAACTACTAAATGATGTATCAGAAATAATTCGCATTATTATTCAGTATAGAAACAATTTTAACTTTTACAGTAGATATATAGGAACACGAATGAGTGATAAATCAGTAGTGCTTGTTGTAGCGTGTGCGCTTGTTGACCCTGACCATCGGGTTTTAATTGCACAACGACCAGCGGCTAAGTCGATGGCCGGATTATGGGAGTTTCCGGGCGGGAAGATTGAAGAGGGTGAGATGCCTGAAGAGGCGCTCATTCGTGAATTGAGAGAGGAATTGGCAATTACAGTGGCAAAACCGTGTCTGGCACCTTTAACATTTGCCAGTCATACTTATGAAAATTTTCATTTGTTGATGCCATTATATATATGCCGCAAGTGGCAGGGCAGCGTTCAGGCTTTGGAAGGTCAAGCTCTTAAATGGGTGAGACCAAACCAATTAAGAGACTATCCGATGCCTCCAGCAGATGTTCCGCTGGTGCCACATTTAATAGATGCGCTTTAGAGCATGGGCAAAGCCTGGACTTTATAAGTGGATGTGATTTGAAAAAGGTGCAGTTGATGAAGAATAAAGTTCAGACCAGATTTAAGACAGCAAAACGCGGCTTGGTGCGTCAAATGGCTCGTTTTCAACAATGCGAATGTGGGGCGACAGCAATTGAATATGCATTGATTGCAAGTGCTATGGGATTGGCATTAATTGCGGCTTTACCAGCGATTTCTTCTGGTATCGGTAGTAAATATGGTGATTTTGCACAGTGGTTTGCAGATGTAAGCTAAAGGCTTACGGGGGTTTGCAGATGTAAGCTAAAGGCTTACGGGGGTTCGCAGATGTGAGCTAAAGCTTTTGATGGTTTTTAAGGTTTGAGCGCATCGGCTAATCGTTGCTTTGCAGAACCAGGTTTTAATGGTTTTTGCTGGTCTTCGTGTGGTGCCCAGGCGGTTAAATAGTTTATTTCAAATGTTGCTCTTATGCGCTTATCGGGGTCGCTAAACAGTGCTGCGTAAGCTTCCTCGACTTTTTTCAACATATTTTTTGAACAAAAATAATGGCTGCGATCGCATAGCGGATTGGTCAGCCCCATGGTTTTGAGTTCGTTCATCAAGGCCAAGGCACCATCATAGCGAACGATAAAACTATCCATATCAGACACAGGTAAGCCAAAGCCGGCGCGTTGCAGCAGGCCGCCTGTCTGGCGCACGTCACTAAAGGGAATGACCCGCGGTGTAGCGCCATCTTTCTTTTCAATCTCGACATTTAGCCAGACGTGGCGCAATTCTTGTAACGTGGCACTTGAGAACATGGCACCTAGGAATAATCCATCGGGGCGCAGGGCTTTGTTAATTTGAATGAGGGTGCCGACAAGATCATTGGACATTTCAAGGCCAGTTGGGGCGATGATACAATCAAGGCTATCATCGCCAAAGGGAATCCAATCGGTTGAAAACTCAATATCGGCTTGGGTAATGATGTTGCATAATTTGGGCGATGCTTTGATGATGTCTATGAAAACGGGGGAAGCAGGGCCTGCAATCAGGCAAGTTTTAAAAGTCCGCTCGATGAGTTCTAAGCGTGAAACTAATTCCTGCGCGATGATTTTATCAAGGAAATCTGGATATTCTGGTGATTTAAGTGCCTTAATACGGCGTGAACGGGCCAATTGGGTGTCGAATATTTTGCGTGATTGAGTCATAATGCGATCAACTTAATAATGTTAAGGCTTCTAGTACAAGATTTTGGACGAACACGCAGCGATAAAAAAACCTGATTCCACAAAAGGTTTAGTCCGATTGTCTTCTGGCGGTGCGGTTTTGCGTTCTTTTGGTAAAAAAATTGTCGATAAGCTGCTGCCTCATCAATGTGTCAGTTGTTATCAAATGACCCTTGATGGTGGACGTGTTTGCTCATCTTGCTGGAATGAACTCACCTTCATTGAACACCCCTTATGTGATCGAACGGGCGTGCCATTTGCTTTTGACCCTGGCCCTGGCGTGGTGTCCATGCAGGCATTGGCGCGGCCACCTGTCTGGCAGCGGGCGCGGGCCAGTGTGGTTTTTGATGATGCCTCGCGCAAGCTTCTTCATGCGTTGAAATATTATGATCGGTTTGAGGTTGGTGATATGATGGCGCAAAGCATGGCGCGGGCAGGGCGCGATTTGTTTAAGGACGCTGATTTTATTGTGCCTGTGCCATTGCATCGGTTTCGCTTATGGCAACGCCGATTTAATCAGGCGGCTCATTTAGCCCAATTGATTAGCGAAAAATCAGGAATTTCAAATTATAATAATATTCTGCTGCGTGCGCGTGCAACACGTCAGCAGGTTGGTTTGCAATCAAAAGATCGCCGCAAGAATGTGAAGGGTGCGTTTAAAGTTGATGAGCAGGAAGCTGGTAAACTCTATGGAGCCAAAGTGGTTCTTGTTGATGATGTGATTACCACGGGAGCCACGGCAACAGCTTGTGCGCAGGCTTTATTAGAGGCGGGATGTGAACAAGTGGATGTTTTGGTTTTTGCTCTTGTCAACAACCCGTTACGGCAGCATATATAAGACGAATAGATTTTTTATTTGATAGACAAAATGGACGACAAAAATGGCTAAAGTACTCATCTACACAACAAAATTGTGCCCTTATTGCTCAATGGCCAAGCGCTTATTGAAAAGTAAGAATGTTGAGATGGAAGAAATTGATGTGACTTTTGATCCATCGACTCGTCGCAATATGAGTAAAAAATCTGGTGGGGCAACGTCTGTGCCGCAAATCTTTATCGGTGATACGCATGTGGGTGGTTGTGATGATCTTCATGCTCTTGAAAAGCGCGGGGCTTTAGACCCTATGCTTGCTGCCGGGTAAATGATGTTAGATGATCGCTCGCAAACTGTTCGGGTTGCCTGTGTGCAAACATGCAGCGGGCGTGATGTCGATCAAAATATTTCATATACCAGCCGGCAAATTATTGAAGCGGTTGATAATGGCGCGCAATTTGTGCTGACCCCTGAAGTAACGAACTTAATGGAAGAAAACAATCAGGCTTTGCGTGCCCGTGTTGGTAGGCAAGGTGATGATAAAGCGGTTGCCGCGTTTTCTGCTTTGGCGAAAAAGTTGCATATTTATTTGTTGATTGGTTCGCTTGGTCTGCATGATGATGCGGGTGAAAAGCTGGTCAATCGATCGGTGTTGTTTTTACCTGATGGTTCAATTGCTGCAACTTACGATAAAATCCACATGTTTGATGTGGATTTGGGCGGTGGGGAAACCTATCGCGAGTCGGCCAATTATGCGGCAGGCGATAAAGCAATGGTGGTTGATTTGCCGTTTGGAAAACTGGGTCTTTCAATTTGTTATGATGTGCGTTTTGCTCATCTTTACCGCACATTGGCCAAAGCCGGGGCGCAAATGATTGCGGTGCCTGCGGCTTTTACTAAAGTTTCTGGGCAAGCGCATTGGCATGTGTTGTTACGGGCCCGCGCCATTGAAACGGGGTGTTTTATTCTTGCACCTGGTCAGGCTGGCTTGCATGAAAATGGCCGTGAAACTTATGGGCATAGTCTTATCATTTCACCGTGGGGTGAGGTTTTGGCAGAAGGTGGTGAAACAACAGATATTATTTATGCTGATATTGAATTGGCTCAGGTTGAAGAAGCGCGTGGTAAAATTCCAGCTTTGCAGCATGATCGGGCATTTTCATTATGATTAGATTTGATC
>JALWJW010000133.1 GCA_026996935.1 Hyphomicrobiales bacterium | reverse complement strand
GCTCAGATCGCAAAATATAAAGCCCTACCATCCAGCGCATGGCCCAATCAGCCAAAGTGCCATCGGCTGTATCAAGACGAAAAGCCTGAATTGCGCCTAATTTGCCCTTTTTGGTACGTAGAGAAATCCAAAACGCGTTACTGGCATTTAATTGATTGATTGACGTATCAAACATCGGCGACACATCGCTGGCGCAGGTTTCATTCAGACGCACGCGTTCAAATTCTTCAAAATCGGTAGATGTTGAAATATATAACCCGACTTTTTGCAGTTTTTTATCTAGCAAACTAGCCGCTTGCACCACGGCCAAAGGGTCTTTTAAGCCTTCTAACATTTTGTACTCTCATCCCACTAACTGCTTTTAAACTAACTGCTTAAGCAGATAGTTGCAATGCGGCATGGCGTTAGTTTGTTGTTTACCTTAACGCGTTGTTTTTAAGATTATGCATCAACCAAAACCCAGCCATTTTCTCCCAAACGCTCTTGAGGTAAAAAATCGGCTTTGTACGACATTTTTTGTGATCCGTTAATCCAATAGCCCAAATAAAGGTAAGGAAGGCCCATTTTTTTGGCTTTTTGAATATGATCCAGAATCATAAAAGTGCCAAGCGACTGCGAGGCAAGGTCTATATCAAAAAAACTATAAATCATTGACAAACCGTCAGCGAGCCGGTCGGTTAAAGCAACAGCTTCTAGGTCTCCGGTTTGACGACCATTTGGGATTGCTGGTGCGGCAAGGGAAATTTGCGGTTGTCGGCGATACTCAATCAAATTGGTGTTGACAGAACTTTCTTCCACCATGGCAGAAAAGTCCAAAACAGTCATGTCAGCCATACCGCCATCGCCATGTCGAGAAGCCACATAGTCAGAAAATAACGAGAATTGTTCTGGTGTTGTAACAGCAGGCATAGTGTGTGATGACAGGTGTTTATTACGCTTTAAAACTCGTAAAAAGCGCTTTTTCCAGATGAATTTATCAACAGGAATGCGTACAGACACGCAAGCATGACAATCTTCGCACGACGGACGATAAGCGATATTCTGACTGCGCCGAAACCCGCCATTAGCCAAAACATTATTCAATGTGACGGCTTCATTACCAACCAAATGGGTGAACACCTTCCGTTCCACTTTCCCGTCAATATAAGGGCAGGGTGCAGCTTCAGTAATAAAAAACTGGGGAAACTCAGGACGCTCAATAGTCACTATAACTTTCCTTGCTTGTGCAATGTTTCAACGATGGCGCTACGATAGTGTTGCGTTGTGCCGCTTTGGTGCCTGTCGCGTTGAATTGAATTCACTTTGCCGGCATGAACGGCCTTGTTTCTCAAGGCCTGCCTCATATCAGCAAGTGAATGCTTGAATCTATTTAAACGCGACACGCACTAGTGCAATGTAATTGTCTGTTTTTGGTAGTTTAAAGTGAATAATACCACGGTGCAATGAGTGAAAATGACAACCATATAATCACAACCAAAGGTCCACCAGTACGCAAAAAGTCGTTAAAGCGATAATTGCCGGGCCGCATCACCAGCAAATTGGTTTGATACCCCATCGGCGAGGCAAACGAACAATTGGCAGCAAAAATAACCGCATGAATAAACGGGGTGGGTGAAACACCAAGCGAGGCAGCAATGGATATGGCAATAGGGGTGAATAGCAAGGCCGTAGCGTTGTTGGACAGAAGGTTGGTCAAGATAGCGATAACAATAAACAATGCCGACAGGATTACAGGCACAGACTGGCCATCAAGTACATCCACCAAATGCTGGGCCACAAAGTGAGCACCGCCTGTTTTTTCCAGAGCCTGCGCCATTGCTATAGAGGCGGCAATAAGCAATACGATTTGGCGATCAATGGCCCGACTGGCTTGACCAAGACTTAAACAACCGGTTCCGATCATTACCAGGGCACCAAGAATCGCCGCAACCACAATCGGCAACAACCCCGTGGCCGATGCTAAAACTACGCCGGCAAAAATAGCTAAGGCCTGATTGGCTTTGGTAAAGGCATGGATAGTGGAGACAGACCCATCAAGCACCATTAAATCGCGATCAAGGCGCAATTTACGGATGTTTTTTTTAGTTCCTGCTACCAATAACACGTCACCTGGCCGTAATCTGATTTTATTGCGTAAATCGCGCGTCATGCGGCGGTGGCGTTGAATGCCGGCAATAAAGAAATTGGTTTGTTCAGTAAATTCTTCATCAACAATTGGTCGCCCGCCAAGTCGCGAGGCAGGCGCAATAGCTGCTTCTGCCAGCATGAAATGTTCACCGCGCGTGTTGAAGTCAACCAAACGCGAAACCTGTTCGCGCGTGCCTGCAAATTGCACAATGTCACCCACTGATAAAACAACATCTTCAAAAGGAGGTAATAACACGGTTTTACCGCGTTTTATCAGCCGCACGGTGACATCTTTAAGATCAGGAAAAATGCCCATTTGGCTTTTTTGGCCCACCAGTTTGTGCTCTTTGTTTAAATCCAACCGGGCTAAAAACTGAATACCACTGCGCGCCGTTTTGTCTTTGTCGGTTTTGCCTGATTGGCGTGGTAATAAAAACGGGGCAATAAACAATACATAAATAGTGCCAATGCCGGCCAGAATAATGCCGGGCATAAATAAATCAAAAAAACCAATCTTCATATCGCTGGTTGCTTCAACTAATCCAGCTACAAGTAAGTTGGTTGAAGATCCGACAATGGTCAACATGCCTCCCAAAATCGTGATGTAAGAAAGCGGGATGAGCATGCGCCCGGCACCGGGGCCATAACGATTGGCCAATGCGGCAACAATGGGAATAAACATCACCACAACAGGCGTGTTGTTCATAAAAGCACTCATAATGCCAGCACCGATCAGGCAGGCAAAAATAATTAAGGATGCCCGTGATTTTCGGGTTTTGGATAAAATTTGCGTTACCCCGTCCAGTGCGCCTGACTGGTGCAGGCCTTGCCCGATCACCAGCAGGGCCAAGATGGTGATAAGTGCTGTGTTGGCAAAACCAGAAAGCAGGGTTGAGGTGCTTAAAACAACCGTTTCACCCTCAACCAGCGGAATGACTTCGAATAAGATTAACAGCGCGACAATCACCCCAAGGGCGGTCAGCTCCATCTCAATCCATTCGCTGGCGAACAGAAAAATAGTGATAGCGATAATCGCAAAAGTCAGCCACATATGCATGACGCTGAGTTTACCACCTCAAAGCGGCGTTGGTAAGACGATTTGAATAAATCTCAACAAATTAAAGGTTTAGAGCAAGATGTTTTAATGTTTGGTCATTTGATCGGTTTTTCGCGTTTGCTGGCAAGGCAGGTTTCGTGCAGTGGTCCGGGTGACCATAAGCGGAAGCTAACGCAGACCAGCGAGCGCGAAAAACCGGCCTTCGGTGGGTCAAATCTGCACATCTGCAGCGTTCCGCTGCTTGCCCAACCAGTTAGTGCCGTTTGTTATCTGCTGAATTGGCCAAAACCTCTAAATCAAGCCCAAGGGTTCTAAGCTTTTCAACGACAGAATTTGCATGGCTTGCGTCACGTGTTTCCACCATAATATCCAATTGCGCGCCCTTGGCCGAGATATCAAGATACATACGATGATGCGAAACTTCTAAAATGTTTGCCCCTTCATCACCTAAAAGAGTGGTGATTTTTGCCAACATGCCAGGCTTATCATCAATGTGGAACCGAAGGTTCACAATTCGTTGTTCGCGCTCTAATTCACGATAGGAGATCGATGCTAAAACCCGCGGGTCAATATTCCCGCCAGTAAGCACGATGCCCACTTTACGACCTTTAAAATATTCGGGATCGGCCAATATGGTGGCAAGACCTGTTGCGGCAGCCCCTTCAGCCAAGGTTTTCTGTCGGGTAAGGAGCAAAAACACCGCGCGTTCAATATTGGTTTCACTGGCAAGGCGCACGGCACTGATTAAAGGTTTGGTATAGGCCACCGTTCGCGCCGCCACTTCTTTGACCGCAATGCCTTCTGCCAGTGTTGCCCCGCCACAAACAGACGGCTCACCACGCAATGCATGATACATAGAAGGAAAGCGTTCAGCTTCGGCCCCGATAATTTCAATTTCGGGCTTGATGGCTTTGGCCGCAATGGCACAACCGGAAATAAGCCCGCCACCGCCAATAGGGACGATGAGGCAATCAAGGTCAGACTGTTGTTCGAGCATCTCCATTGCTACGGTGCCTTGCCCCGCAATCACCTTGTCATCATCAAACGGGTGAACCTGTGTAAGGTTACGGCTGACGATTAGTTCTTCCACTTTGGCCTGGGCTTCAACCAGATTTTCGCCCGATAAAACAACTTCGGCGCCATGTTTTTGTGTGCGCTCAACTTTAGTGAACGGTGTGGCTTCCGGCATGACAATAGTGGCGGGAATACCTAAACGGTTGGCATGAAAGGCCACTGATTGCGCGTGATTGCCCGCAGACATTGCCACCACGCCGCGCGCTTTTTCATCATCGGTTAAAGACGAAAGTTTCACCAATGCGCCACGATCTTTAAAAGAGGAGGTGACTTGCTGGTTTTCAAGTTTGATAAAAAGCTCGCACCCCAACATCTCAGAAATAGCATGAGCCGAAACCAGCGGTGTTTGCTCCACATGGCCTTTTATAATTTCAGCGGCAGATTTAATATCGTCAAATGAGATCGCCATTTTAAAGGTCGCCCGTTGTCTGTTTGGTTGCGCAATAAAGAATCTAGTTTATCATGTGGTTCAACTAACATGGCCAAAACCAAAGCGCGATGTTACCTTTTTACGCATTCATTCTATCTTTTGAAAACAGGAATAATCTGATGTCTTTAAAACTCTGCTTCATTGGCCTTGGCGTTATGGGTTACCCGATGGCTGGATACTTGAAAACCAAAGGCGGGTTTGACGTTTCAGTTTATAACCGTACCACAGCAAAAGCGGCCAAATGGGTTAGCGAATTTGGCGGCAGTCACGGGTTCACCCCGGCAGAAGCTGCAGTTGATGCAGACGTGGTCTTTGCCTGCGTTGGCAATGATGATGATTTGCGCGAAGTGACAAGCGGGGCC
>JALWJW010000132.1 GCA_026996935.1 Hyphomicrobiales bacterium | reverse complement strand
CATTTTCTCGCGCTGCTTCTACTGGCAAACGGGTTTGCGTTGTTGGCGCTGGTCCTGCCGGGCTTGCCTGCGCCCACAGATTAGCCTCTAAAGGTCACGATGTAACCATCCTTGAAGCTAAAGAAAAAGCTGGCGGCTTAAATGAATATGGTCTTGCTGCCTATAAGACGACTAACAATTTTGCCCAAAACGAAATTGAGTTCATTCTGTCTATAGGCGGCATTACCATTGAACACGGCAAGGTGCTTGGGAAAGACATTTCCTTAAACGATCTCACTTCCTCTTATGATGCTGTATTCTTAGGGCTTGGCCTTGATGATACCAACGGGCTTGGCCTTGATGGTGAAGATTTAGGCGGGGTTTATGATGCGGTAGATTATATCGAGGACATTCGTCAGGCCAGCGATTTATCTCAGCTTGAAGTTGGTGAACAAGTGGTGGTGATTGGCGGCGGCATGACGGCCATTGATGTGGCGGTGCAAGTGAAAAAACTTGGCGCGCGTGATGTCACCATTGCTTATCGTCGTGGCCCAGACCAGATGGGCGCGAGCGCCTTTGAATGTGAATTGGCGCAAACAAATGGCGTTGTTATTCAACATTGGGTGGCCCCTGTTGAGCTGTCAGGTGATGGCGATCAAGTGCGATACATTACACTGGCGCGCACGCAATTAAACGATGCAGGCAAATTGGAAAACACCGGCGATACATTCACCCTTGCTTGTGATCAGGTATTTAAAGCCATCGGTCAAACCTTTGATCCCAGCGCGATTGTTGGTGCCGAAATTGAATTAGAAGCCCGCCGCATTAAAGTTGATGATGAGGGAAAAACTTCGGTTGAAAAAGTATGGGCTGGCGGTGACTGCGTTGCAGGTGGTGAAGATTTAACGGTTTCGTCTGTCGAAGACGGCAATGTGGCAGCAGCATCTATTGATGCATATTTGCAAGCAAACTCTTAAAGCGGCAGCGGAAAAGGAATAAAACAAATGGCTGATATTAGTTCAAAATTCATTGGTATATCTTCTCCAAATCCGTTTTGGCTGGCCTCTGCGCCACCAACCGATAAAGCCTATAATGTCGAGCGGGCATTTGAAGCTGGCTGGGGTGGTGTTGTGTGGAAAACCCTTGGTGAAGAAGGCCCGCCCGTGGTCAATGTCAACGGCCCGCGTTATGGCGCATGGTTTGGAGACAATCGCCGCTTGATGGGATTAAATAATATCGAGCTGATTACGGATCGCTCGCTTGATATCAATCTTGAAGAAATTATGCAGGTCAAACAAAATTGGCCAGATCGCGCTGTCGTGGTTTCCATTATGGTGCCGTGCGAAGAAGAAGCCTGGCAGAAAATCTTGCCCCTTGTTGAACAAACCGGCGCTGATGGTATTGAACTTAACTTTGGTTGCCCGCATGGCATGTCAGAGCGCGGCATGGGCGCTGCTGTTGGCCAAGTGCCAGAATATGTTGGCATGGTGGCCAAGTGGTGTAAGGAGAACTATTCCAAGCCTGTAATCGTTAAGTTAACGCCAAACATTACTGACATTCGCCAACCTGCGCGCGCGGCCCACACCAATGGCGCTGATGCGGTTTCACTTATCAACACCATTAACTCTATTATCGGGGTTGATTTAGATGCGATGGCCCCTAACCCCAACACCGATGGCAAAGGCAGCCATGGCGGTTATTGCGGCCCGGCGGTAAAACCTATTGCTTTGAATATGGTGGCTGAAATTGCCCGTGATGCAGAAACAGCCAAACTGCCTATCTCGGCCATTGGCGGCATTCAGACGTGGCGCGATGCGGCTGAATTTATGGCTCTTGGTGCGGGCAATGTGCAAGTGTGTACGGCGGCCATGACCTATGGCTTTAAAATCGTTGAAGAAATGATTGACGGCCTGTCACGATGGATGGATGAAAAGGGTTATAAAACCTTAGATGATTTTATTGGTATGGCGGTGCCAAATGTTGTGGACTGGCAGCACTTAAACCTCAATTACATTACCAAAGCGGTGATTGACCAGGACAAATGCATCAAGTGCGGGCGTTGTCATATCGCTTGTGAAGACACATCACATCAGGCCATCACACTGGAAGTAAATGGCGAGCGCCACTTTGAAGTGAAGGATGAAGAGTGCGTCGGGTGTAATTTGTGTGTTAATGTTTGCCCGGTGGAGGGATGCATCACGCTTGAACAACAAACAAGCGGTATTGATCCACGCACTGGTAAAGAGATCAATCGAGAATATGCAAATTGGACAACCCACCCCAACAACCCGAGCGCCATATAGCCACAAATAACGCGCTGAGCGAAAAGGCCAAAGCGCATGTGGCAATGTTTGTATTTGCCGCTTTGGTCTCCACCTCTTTCACCATCGGGCGGGCAATCACCTTTGCGCTTGACCCGGCGGCATTGACCTTTTTACGGTTTTCGATGGCGATTGGCATCTTTGCCCTTATCACGGTTTTTTCTAACAACAAGTTTGAAATACCTAGCCTGAAGTCATGGGGGCGCTATTTTATTTTAGCGATTATCCTTGTGGTGTTTTTCATTTCTATGTTTGAAGGTTTGCGCTATACCACACCGTTAAATGCGGCAGCGGTTTTTACCATGGTGCCATTTTTATCTGTGCTTGTATCCTTTGTTGTGGTGCGCCAACGCTTGCCGTTTTTGGGATATACGGCTTTATTCATTGCCAGTCTGGCTGGTTTGTGGATTGTTTTTAACGGTAACCTTAACGACTTACTGGCGTTTAAAATTGGCCGGGGCGAGTTGATTTTTCTGGTTGGCTGCGCTTCGTATTCTGCTTATTCTTCAGCGGTGCAAAAGCTCAATGGTGGCGATAATCTTATTTCTTTAACGATGTGGACTTTGGTTGCCGCCAGTATCGTTTTACTGGTTTATGGCTGGACGCCAATTACAACGACCCAATGGCAATTGGTTGCGCCTATTATTTATTTGTCGGTCGGCTGGTTGGCGTTGTTTACCACCGCGATCAGTTTTTATCTGATCCAATATGCCTCTTTGCGCTTACCAAGTACAAATGTCATGGCTTATACTTTGCTGATACCGGCGTTCGTGCTGGCGCAAAAAATTGCCAATGGCGGGGCATGGCCAAACGCATCGGTTCTTGCCGGTCTTGGGGTTTTAATGGTTGCGATGCTGGTTTTGCAGCGCGCTTAACGAGGCAGCAGGCCGTTCAAAAAAATGGTTCTCAAGGTTGCTTCTGCTTCATTGAAACAGGCATCACGGTCTGCACATCCTTCAATCAAGGCATCAACCTGCACTTCAAAATCGGCATAGTGCTGAGTTGCGGCCCAGATCATAAAGATTAAATGATGAGGCGAAACATTAACCAGCTTGCCTTGTTCTATCCATTTTTTCAACACCAGGCATTTTTCATCCAGCAACGGCTTAAGGTCGCCTTTCAAAATGTTCATAATATTTGGAGCACCGTGAAGAATCTCATTGGCAAACAAACGCGAGGCTTTAGGATTGTTGCGAGACATTTCCAGTTTGCGCTCAACATAAGCCCAAATTTCTTTAGAAGGGTCACCATTCTCATCTAGCTGTTTGAGCGGTTCCAACCAGCCATCAATGGTTTTTGTCAGCAGGGCCACATAAATTTCTGTTTTTGAACCAAAGTAATAAAACACACTGGACTTTGACATCTCAGCAGCCTGGGCCACCTGTTCAATGGTTGAGCCGCGATAGCCATATGTGGAAAAAATCTCTAATGCAGCATCCATAATACGTTGGCGATTTTTAAGCTGAATTTTGGTTTGTTTTGTATCTGTCATTTCACTTCGTAAAATAGTTGTAAAGCTTGCGTCAAAAAAAACTGGACCAATTGGTCAATGTATTGCAAGATGTCTTCAAAATAATAATCTAATACTAGGGAGTATAGAAAATGGCGCTTGAAGGCAATATGCGAATTAACGGCCAACGCTTGTGGGACTCGTTGATGGAGATGGCCAAAATTGGCCCGGGCGTTCGTGGCGGCAATAATCGCCAGACTTTAACTGATGCTGATAGTGAAGGTCGTCACCTGTTTCAAAAATGGTGTGAAGCTGCTGGCATGACCATGAGCGTTGATGAAATGGGTACCATGTTTGCAACGCGCGCAGGTACAGACCCTGATGCTTTACCGGTTTATGTGGGTTCACATTTAGACACTCAACCAACGGGCGGTAAATATGATGGCGTGCTTGGTGTGCTTGGTGGATTAGAACTCATCCGTACGCTGAACGATCTTGATATTAAAACAAAACACCCAATTGTTGTCACCAACTGGACCAACGAAGAAGGCACGCGCTTTCCCCCTGCCATGATGGCCTCTGGTGTGTTTGCTGGAAAATTCACTCAAGAATGGGCTTATAACCAAACCGATGCTGATGGCATTAAAATGGGTGATGAGCTTGAACGCATTGGCTGGAAGGGTGATGAAAAAGTAGGACAGCGTAAAATGCACGCCATGTTTGAGTTACACATTGAACAGGGCCCGATTTTAGAAGCTGAAAACAAAGACGTTGGCGTGGTTACACACGGTCAGGGTTTGAACTGGTTGCAAGTGACTGTGACGGGCCGTGAAAGCCATACGGGTTCAACGCCAATGCCAATGCGTAAAAACGCTGGTTTAGGTATGGCTAAAATCACTTGCCTTGCCGATGAGATTGCTTTGGCGAATGCCCCCGATGCTGTGGGTGCTGTTGGCCATTGCGATGTCTATCCAAACTCGCGCAACATCATTCCGGGCAAAGTGGTGTTCACGGTTGATTTCCGCTCCCCCAGTCTTGAAGTGCAAAAAGATATGGAAGCCAAATTCCGTAAAGGTGCGCAAGAAATTTGTGATGCTGATGGTCTTGGCCTTGAGATCGAGTTTGTTGGCGGCTTTGACCCTGTCACCTTTGATGAAGGTTGCGTCACCGCCGTTCGCAATGCGGCCGAGCGTCTTGGTTATTCTCACATGAACATTGTTTCAGGTGCGGGCCATGATGCCTGTTGGATCAACGCCGTTGCCCCAACAGCCATGATTATGACCCCATGTGTTGATGGCCTGAGCCACAATGAAGACGAAGAAATCTCAATGGAATGGGCCACGGCTGGAACAG
>JALWJW010000131.1 GCA_026996935.1 Hyphomicrobiales bacterium | reverse complement strand
GTTGGCCATCGGCGTTATGATCTTGGCGGCAAGCCCGGGCGGTATTACCTCAAACCTTTTAACTCACATCGCCAAAGGCGATACAGCACTATCCATTTCCCTTACCGCGATTTCATCTCTGGCTGGCGTGTTTACCATTCCATTGATCGTGGGCATGTCCTTTTCATGGTTTGCACAAACAGCAACCCAAATTGATTTACCTGTCTGGCGGTTGGTTATTGGTATCTTTGTAATTTCAACCTTGCCCGTTTTGATTGGTATTTTTATCAACCAATACAAACCGGCCTTAGCGACAAAATTAGAAAACAAAGCCCGCCCGTTATCCATCGCTATATTTGCCGCCATTGTCTTGTCTGCGTTTTATAGCCAATGGGGCCCAATGATCTCAAACCTGCCAAGCATCGGTGGTTTAATGATTGCTTTAAATATTACCATCATGGGCATTGGTTTTATGTTGGCAAAATCTATTGGCACGGGGCTGCCCGCTGCTAAAGCCATAAGTCTGGAAGGTGGTTTACAAAACGGGGCCATGGGCATTTTTGTCGCCACAACATTGGCCCATAATAGCGTCCTGATTATCCCGTCCATCACCTACGCACTCATTATGAATCTCAGTGCTTTTGTTTTCATTGCAGCTTCTTTGTTCAAAACATCAAACGAACCAGCACCAATGAAATAGCCGGGAACATCGCCAAAATCGCCACCCGTATCAGATCACTCATAACAAACGGAATAACCCCGCGATAAGTCTGAGACATCGGCACATTTTTTGCCATTGAGTTAATAACAAAAAGGTTCATCCCAACTGGCGGGGTTATCAACCCGACCTCAACCACAATCAGAACCAGAATACCAAACCACAAGGCAAATTCTTCTGGTGAAAGGCCAAAATCCATTGCCGCCATCATTGGGAAGAACACTGGAATAGTCAGCAAAATCATCGAAAGTGAATCCATGATGCAGCCAAAAATGAGATAGCAAAGCAATACCAGAAACAAAATCAGCCACGGGCTATAGCCCGATGCACTCACCCAGCCAACCACCTCTTGCGGCAATTGCGAAAAACCTAAAAACGTATTAAAAACACTCGCCCCCAGCACAATAAAAAAGATCATACCTGTTGAAACAGCAGTTTCTAACAATGCCTGTTTAAACGAAACAAAGCTTAAACCACCATTAAAAATGGCAATTAAACCTGTGCCTGCCGCACCAATAGCTGCCGCCTCGGTTGGGGTGAAAACGCCAAAATAGATACCGCCAATCACGGCGATAAAAACCAGTAAAACAGGCCACACATCTCGCAATGCTTTTAGCCTTATAGAAAGATCAACCTTGTCACGGCGGCCCGCCGCATCAGGATAAAGCCGCACATAGATCGAGATAGCGATAATATAACCCACCGCCGCCAGAACCCCCGGAATAAAAGCAGCAACAAAAAGTTTAGCAATATTTTGTTCAGCCAGCACCGCATAAATAACCAGAACCACAGAGGGCGGAATTAAAATTCCCAGCGTTCCCCCCGCGGCCAGTGCACCCGTTGAAAGAGCATCAGAATACCCAAACCGCTTCATTTCAGGCAAGGCAACCTGCCCCATGGTTGCAGCCGTTGCCAGCGATGATCCGCAAATCGCGCCAAACCCGCCACACGCACCAATTGCCGACATCGCCACACCGCCACGATGATGCCCAAGCCATGCTTCGGCGGCCTTGAACAAGGCTTTAGACATGCCCCCCCGAGTTGCAAATTGCCCCATCAATAAAAACAACGGTACGATCGATAACGAGTAATTGGAAAATGTCTCAAACGGCATAGATTTTAACTGCGAAAGAATAGGTATCCATGTGCCATTAACAAGATAATTGCCAACAATACCACAAACCAGCATTGCCAGACCGATAGGAATACGCACAAAGATCATCACCATCAGGACAACAAAAACCCAGCCCGCCAGCTCCAGATTATTCAAACCAAAAACCATCAGTGAATACCCAACAACTGCTGTTCACCCGCGCCCGACATTTCATTAAAACTGCGCCAAACCGTATAGACCGAGACAATAACAAAAACCGTGGCCCCAACGATGCACGCGGCATAGCCCCACCACAAAGGAAACTGAAGAATAAAGGTGGTTTCATGATAAACTTGCTTTTCCAGCGTACCCAAAACCAACCGCCACAAAATAAGCAACGACATCACACTCAGCAAAACATTTCCAACCAGTGATAAGAACGCCAATTTGCGCGGTGAAAATTTGCTCACAAACAAGTCAACCGTCACATGCCCGCGTTTTAGCTGGCACCAGGGCAAAAATGAAAACACCGCAAAAGCACTACTTACTTCAACCAGCTCAAAGTCACCAGGCACCGGCCCAAGACCTGCAAAAATAAACGCCCGCCCTGAAATACTCACCACGGTTAGAATAATCAGGCTAACCAGAACAAAGCCACCCAACAGCGCTAAGCCTCGCGCTAGAACTTCAATCTTTTGACCAACACGCATTTCAAGTGCTGGTGCAATGCCGCTTACTTGCTTGTTTTCCAATTGCCGTCCCCTCAATTGATTATCTGGTCACTAGGAATGATAGATGGTTGAGCATTTAGCGTTTCAACATCAAAACCAGTTAGATGTTTATATTTACTTGCCCGCTCTTCTAATTGACTTTGAGAAATCACCTGATGAATATCATCAAATTTACCCGCACATTTCTGCTCAACAATTTCCATAATTTGGTCTGGTCCGTTACCGCGATTGGCCAAAACAATCTTAGACGTTATCGGGCGACGCTCATTTTCATAACTTGCCAAAGCCTCACTGTTTAAACCTGTTGCCAGCAATTGCCGCACCAAAATTCTTGCATCAACAATGCCTTGCGTTGCCCCGTTTGAACCAATCGGATACATCGCATGGGCAGCATCACCCAGCAACGTCACCCGACCAAACGTCCACTGATCTAGCGGATCTCGATCAACCATGGGAAATTCATAAACAGCATTGTGATCAACAATAAGCTTGGGCACATCCAGCCAATCAAAGTGCCAATTTTCAAATGCTGGTAAAAAGTCTTCAAGAACACCTTGTCGGTTCCAGTCCTCTTTGCTCCAAACCTTATCGGCATCAAATTTTAATTCCGCAATCCAGTTAATCAACGCCTTACCCGTTTGCCGATCAACTTTCGAAATTGGGTATGTGACAAATTTTTGAAACTCATGACCTGCCATGGCCATGGTTGCCCCATCTAAAAAAGGTTCTGTCGTTGTGGTGCCGCGCCATAAAATAGCCCCGCCCCAAACAGGGGGACCTTCGTTAGGAAAAAGCTGATGGCGCACAGATGAATGAATACCATCACAACCAATCAGAACATCACCTGTTACTTTTTCAAGCAACTTACCATCGCGAGCTTGCAAACTAATGCTCACACCGGCCTTATCTTCCTCAAAACTGCTAAACGCACAGCCTGTTTCAACAATATTGTCATGCGTGCGCTTCATCAACGCATCATGCAGCATGGTTTGAAGTTTACCGCGATGAACAGAGTATTGCGGCCAGTGATAGCCTGCATCTTTACCGCGCGGTTCGTTCCAGATTTTTCCACCCAGTTTTGAGAAATACGTCACATTAGTGGTGCGAACACCAAAAGCATCAAGTTCTTTTTCCAAGCCCAGCTCAAACAATTCACGCACCGCATGAGGTTGCAAATTAATCCCAACCCCAAGCGGTTCAATTTTTTCAACCTGCTCAAAAATTCGAAATGGAATACCAGTCTGATGACAGGTTAAAGCCAAAGTAAGGCCACCAATACCAGCACCGGCAATGAGAACGCTCATATCACTCTCCAAATAAACAAGGCGGAATCATCGTTTCAGATAATCCCGCCTTTAATCATTTCTTACTTAGAATATTTTGCGATCAACGCCCGTGCATCATCCACCATGGCTTGGCCGGGGCGACCATTGGCATTCATTTCAGCAATCCATGCTGCAACAACAGGTTTTGCAGCATCTTTCCAGCGCTGTAATTCAGCCCCGTTAATCGTGACGATGTTGTTACCACGATCAACCGCAACTTTTTTGGCAGGTGCATCCTGCTCCTGCATCACACGGCCGGCCCAGCCACCGGTTTCAACGCCTGAGTTGTTATCAATCACTTTTTTCAAATCAGCAGGCAAGGCATCATATTTTGCCTTATTCATCGCAAAGATAAACGCCGCTGTATAAAGTGCCTGATCGCCACCAAATTCGGTATGAGTTTTAGTCAATTCAGCAATTTTGAACGCGCGCGTTACTTCCCATGGAATAACGGTTCCTTCAATTACACCCTTTGCCAATGCACTTGGCACAGCAGGCAAAGGCATCCCGATTGGCACGGCACCAAGTCGTTTAAGCAGGCTGTTGATAATACGCGTTGGGCCACGCAATTTTTTGCCCTTCATATCCTCTAATTTATGGATACCATTACCCTTAACATGGAACATGCCGGGCCCATGCACATGAACGGCCAGAACCTTCACATCCTTAAAATCTTTCGCACAATATTTTGCAGCGTATTCATTAAAAGCCTTTGAAGTTGCCTCGGCATTGGTCATCATAAAGGGAAGCTCAAACACCTCCGCACAAGGAAAGCGCCCGGGCGTATAACCAGGCAGCGTCCAAACAATATCGGCAACACCATCTTTAACCTGATCAAACAATGCAGGAGGTCGCCCGCCAAGTTGCATTGAGGGAAAATGTAAAATCTTAATACGGCCACCAGATTCTTTTTCAACTTTTTCAGCCCAGGGTTTCAGGAACAATTTTGGAATTGTTGCTGGTGATGGTAAAAACTGATGAAGTTTCAATGTCACTTCTTGTGCTTGACCAGCCACACTACCAGTCAGTAAAGCACCCGAAAACAAACATGCTGCCAGAATTTTTTTAATCATAAGTTCCTCCAGATTGTGATTATTTAAGGATTCATGCAAAAACACGACCCTCTTTTTTGTTATGTTATAAGACAAGCACAAAAATAGTATCAATTGCAACTAATTTTCCAATCAAGTGGCAAAGCTTGGAATTTTAGCGAAAAATCGGCAGAAAAACGGCGACAATAAGGCAGATTATTTCACTATCCAAACCGTTTACACATTGATATAAAT
>JALWJW010000130.1 GCA_026996935.1 Hyphomicrobiales bacterium | reverse complement strand
ACACAACGGCAAATATAGCCAATAATGTTAGCCCTTCGTTACTGATTGCACTTGAGCCAAGCGGGAAAAGGAAAGTTAATCCAGCCACGATACTCGCAGCCAAAGCCACAATCGTGTAGCCCTTTAAATCAAAGCTGGAGGCAAATATTGGTAAAATAGCAGGTTTTTCATTACTGTCTTGGTCCACAGGGGCCAGCAAACCAAATAAAGCGGCGACAAACGATAAGAATAAGCCAATGACAATCTCATCACCTGTTTCATAATTTATAGCTGTCCATAACAGCACCCAAAGGCCACTGCCCGCCACAGCAATAAAACCCAAGCCCCACCATGGCCGATAACGAAGCACGGCAACGCATGACGCGATGACAATGGACAGATATGAAAACAAGCCAATGACTGATGGTGCATCGGTTTGGATTAAGGCTGGTGTGATTAAACCACCGACAAGGCCAAGTATTGCCACAAGAACGCCTTGCAACACACTCAAACCAAACGCCAAAATGGATACGCCAGCCATCAACACAAAAGCAATGAGCGGTGGCAATAAATCATAAAGTGCATAAGCAGCAAACACGGACGCATACATAATGAACAGGCCAGATGCTGTTAAAGCCAGCGGAATATAGTTCGATTTCACATTATCCATGGCTTTATGAATGGGTTTGCGCCGTAGCCATTCCCCGCCAATCGCCAGCACAACGCCCATGGCAAAGGCTAAAATCATTCGCACCGATGGCGTTAAGATGCCTCTATCGGCCATATATTTAACTAGAAACAAACCTGACAACGCAATGGCGCCTGCCCCGATCCATACAAACCATTTTGAGGCAATGTTTTGCTCAATACTGCGCCCTGATGGCGCTTTGTTTTCAGGGCGATCAAAAGGGGTTTCTGGTGGCGTTGTTTGTGGCTCTGTGGAGGTTTTTTCTTCATCAATCGATTCAACTAAAGGGTCTTTAGTTGTTGATATTGAATCCTTTTCAGGTTCATCTGATGCTTTAACGCGCTCACTAGCAACCGGCTGAGAAACTTGTTTTTCGTTCGATTGTTTCAAAATAGCGGTAGCGCCCTCCATACTTGGAGTAGAAACATTATCTTTTGGATTGTCCAAGAGGCGTTGGACGATGTTTGAAAGTTTTACATTGTTTTCTTCTAAGGAAAACAATCTGCGTTGCAGGCTGGAAAGACGTATTAATGTTATTATGGGCAGTACGAGAAGAACGATTATGATTATACCAGCAATAATTACCAAAACGGCCTCCAACATAATGCTTCCTTTATTCCTCGTGACCGTTACAAGTCTGCCACTTCTATGACACCGGGAATTGATTTAATCGCCCCTTTGATTTGGGGGGTGACGGTATAAGCGCGGCCAAGGACGATCTCAATTTCGCGACCATTTTCAACTTGAACAACCAGCTTCACCGGAGATTTGCCACCATTAATTAAACGTTTTGCGATGCTTTCAAGTGGAGTTTCATCCTTGATGAATATAGTTAGGCCTTGGGCTACATTTTGCGCAGCTTTATCTAGTTTTTCGACCGAAGTAAGGCGCAGTTTCACTTCTTCATCTTCAACATCGGCCTCAACACGGGCGACTACTGCATCACCCGGCACCAACATATCGCGGAATTTTTCCAGGGTATCAGAAAAGCACACGGTTTCGTATTGACCAGTTGGATCAGAAAACCCGACAAAAGCAAATTTATTGCCGCTTTTTGAGGTGCGTTCTTGTTTTGAAACCACAGTGCCCGCCAGTTTGCCGGCCCGCGCACCTTTCTTAATGGCTTTTTCAACGAACGCCGTATAGGTATCGATATTGAGCTTTTCAAAAGATGAGACATAATCATCAAGCGGGTGACCTGATAAATAAAACCCGATGGCGGTAAATTCATTGGTGAGTTTTTCAAGCGGCAACCATGGTTCAACGATGGGCAACATAACATCTTCAACATCGCCGCTACCGCCAAAGAAATCGCTCTGACCGCGCTCGGCATCTGCTGTTGTGCGACTGGCCATGCCCAAAATGGCTTCAACACCAGCCAGCACCTGCGCGCGGTGTGGGTTGAATGTGTCAAATGCGCCAGCTTTTGCCATGCTTTCAAGCGCGCGTTTATTGATGATGCGGCCATTGATACGGGTGGCAAAGTCACCAAAGCTTTTAAACGGTCCGCCCTCTTCTCGCACTTCACATAAATGCTCAATAGCTGCGCTACCAACATTTTTTAACGCAGATAATGTGTAAACCAGATCACCGTTTTTAACCGAGAATTCAACTTCTGTATCATTAATACAAGGCGGGCGAACCGTAATTTTCAATCGCTGGGCTTCACGGGTAAACACGCTTAGTTTTTCAGTATTGCCCATATCAAGAGTCATTGACGCGGCTAAAAACTCAACAGGATAATTGGCTTTTAAATAGGCTGTTTGATAGGCCACAAAAGCATAGCAAGCCGAGTGGGCTTTATTGAAACCGTAGCCAGCAAACTTTGCCACCAGGTCAAAGATAAAATTAGCATGAGCTTCATCAATATCATCGTTATTTTCAATCGCGCCCTTAACAAAAATGGCTCGCTGGCGGTCCATTTCTGCTACGATTTTTTTACCCATTGCTTTGCGTAAAATATCAGCTTCACCAAGTGAATACCCTGCTAAAACCTGCGCAATTTTTAGCACTTGTTCCTGATAAATAATCACCCCATAGGTATCAGCTAATACGGGCGTGATAGTATCGTGTAAAAATTCAGGCTTTTCCTCACCGTGCTTACAGGCAATATATTTGGGAATATTTTCCATGGGACCAGGGCGAAACAATGCCACGATCGCAATCAGATCTTCGATATTTTCCGGCACCGCCTTGCGCATAAGGTCCTGCATGCCAGAACTCTCATACTGGAACACCCCAACCGTTTCACGCTTTTGCAACATTTCATAGGTCGGTTCATCATCAAGCGGGATAGACACGGGATCAACAATGATGTCACGGTTTTTTAAAAGCTTACAGGCTTTGTGAATGGTGGTCAGGGTTTTAAGGCCCAAAAAGTCAAACTTCACCAAACCTGCTTTATCAACCCATTTCATGTTGAATTGACTAACGGGCATATCCGAACGCGGATCACGATATAGCGGGACTAACTCATCAAGCGGGCGATCACCAATGACCACGCCAGCCGCATGGGTTGAAGCGTGGCGATAAAGGCCTTCAAGCTTTTGGCCGTAATCGAGCAATGTGGCAACGGTTTCATCGCCGTCTGCTTCTTCTTGCAAGCGTGGTTCGGCAACAATTGATTGGGCCAGCGTCATTGGGTCGGCAGGTGTGCCGGGGATCATTTTTGATAAACGATCCACTTGCCCGTAAGGCATTTGCAGAACACGGCCAACATCGCGCACAACCGCTTTGGCCTGTAACTTTCCGAAAGTAATGATTTGCGCCACCTGATCGTGGCCATATTTCTTTTGCACATAGCGAATTGTTTCTTCACGTCTGTCCTGGCAAAAATCGATATCGAAATCGGGCATTTCAACCCGTTCAGGGTTTAGGAAACGTTCGAAAATAAGTTTGAACCGCAAAGGGTCCAAATCGGTAATTGTCATGGCCCAGGCAACAATTGAGCCTGCACCAGAACCCCTGCCCGGTCCAACAGGAATGTCTTGTTCTTTAGACCATTTAATGAAATCGGCAACGATGAGGAAGTAGCCGGGAAAATCCATATCAATAAGAATTTTCAATTCATATTCTAAGCGGTCCCAGTAATCCTGCTCGACATAACCTTCAGAAATACCATGCTTATCCAGTCTGGCCTGCAATCCTTTTGTCGCCATGTCCCGCAACAATTCAGCTTCGGTTGCCTGTGTGCCTGTATCAAATTTTGGCAGGATCGGGTCGCGTTTAAGCGGACGATAGGAACAGCGTCGCGCAATCTCGATGGTGTTTTCAATGGCTTCGGGAATATCTGCAAAAAGAGCCGCCATTTCTTGTGGGGTCTTAAAATAATGTTCAGGTGTCAAGCGGCGACGGTCTTCCTCGATGACAACGGCCCCTGCTGATACACATAGCAAAGCATCATGAGCAGCATAATCAGACGGTGTTGGGAAGAAAGCCTCATTGGTTGCAACCAAAGGAATTTCCATTTCATAAGCCAGCTCAATCAATTGTGGTTCTGCTTTGATTTCCTGAGGCGTGTTATGACGTTGAAGTTCGATATAGAGACAATCTCCATAGATGCTTTTCAGAGTTGTCAGAATGTCTTTTGCTTTTTCAAAGTGATTATCAAACAACGCTGTGTTTACCGGCCCATCCTGCCCCCCTGTCAGGCAGATGATACCGCGATGATATTGTTTGAGATCGGCAATTGAAATGTGTGGCTCTTCAGTTTCTGGTGTTTTCAAAAACGCTTTACTGGTCAGCTTCATTAAGCCTTCGTAACCAGTTTTGTCTTTTGCCAGTAGTGCAAGGTTATAAAGATGGGGAGCTTTGCTGGCTGCTTGTGGTGTTGCGCCCTCATCAGCAAATGAAACTTTAAATGTACAACCAATTATCGGTTGAATGCCTGCATCAGAGGCAGTTTCTGAAAACTCCAAGGCACCAAACAAATTGTTGGTATCGGTAATTGCCACAGCAGGCATTTGATTTTGAGTTACCAGATCAAGCAGTTTTTTAATTGGCAATGCGCCTTCGGACAAAGAGAAAGCCGAATGGACCCGTAAATGCACAAAAGGCACGGGGTGGTTTTGCATATGATCAGAAGACTCAGACATCAGGAGCAAAGTTTAGCGCGAAATAACTGCCCTGCCCATTTAAAAGAAAATCAATCCCCAGTCAGAACAGTCATGCCTTTTGATCATGCTCAAACCCAATGAGGAAACTGGCTAAATTATCGCCAAGGAAAGGTGTCAGATAACCGCCTTCCTGGATGATTACTGTCGGCAGATCAAGGCTTGCAATCATGGCTGCCATTTCAGCAAATGCCGGTGTTGTCACCGCACCGCCACCAAGCGGGTCAGTTTCATGCGTATCAAGCCCAAGGGCAAGAACCAAAGCAGCAGGTGCATAGTCTGTAACAAGACTTAAGGCTTTTTCCAATCCTGTCAGCCATGTCATATCATCAGCATTAACTGGCACTACAATGTTGTGATT
>JALWJW010000129.1 GCA_026996935.1 Hyphomicrobiales bacterium | reverse complement strand
TCCCGTGGGTCAAAGCAGCGGAAAAATTGGCCAATGTCCAATTGCCGATCCCCTGCTCTTTATCCATCGTAATATTGGGGGCATAAAATGTGCCAAACGGGGTCTTTAGTGGGCCACCGCCCGCCAAAACAGCTCCCTTAGCTTTTGTATTGGTGTGACACGCAAAACACCCTGATGCCCGTGCGAGATAAGCCCCGCGCGCAACATCTCCTGTGATACCAGTAAAATCGCGCTGCTGGTACTTTATTGGCCAAAACAAATACATCGCCAATCCAAGACCACCAACAACACCAACTGAAGCTATGCTTAGAAACACTTTTTTATAGTTCATTTTTTTGTTTTTCTATGTTTAGAGCGTTTCATGTTTATTTAAATCGCAAACACGGCATGAAACGCATAACTGTCAATACCTTAAGTAGATCGTTCTGATCCTATGCAAAATCAGAACGAATCTCGTGATTTCATATTGATTATTTACTTTTCTTTTTGCGAAATTTTGTGTGGCAGGCGCTGCAAGTCTGAGCAACCTTTTGAAACGATGCCATAGGCGGCATTTTAGCCAACATTTCAACTTGTTGTTTTGCCGACATAGCTGTGTTTGCCGCTCCCATGCTGGAGCCACTGCCCCCCATCATGCCAGTTTTCTTTTGGCCCATCATCGCCCCGGCCCCCATGCCCATAGCTGGCTTTTTCTGACCTTGTGCGCCTGCACGGCTGTTGCCTGCATTGGCTTTTAATGCCGCAGCATACACAGCAAGTTGATCTGACATATTTTTGAACTCGGACCAGTTCTGCCAGATCGATGGCAATGCTTCACTTGGATGTTCAACAGTGCCTTTGGGGAACAAATTATTAATTTTGTCGCCAGCATGGTTTTCAATAATAGTGGCAGCATCGCGCACAGCCTGCACATTGTATTTTTCTTTGCCGCTAAACATGGCCGCTAGAGACTTTTGAGCCTTGCCGATATTACTCATCAGGTCCATGCGTTCCTTAACAACACCCGTCGCCCCACCATGAGCAAAAGCGGCAAACGAAAAACCGGCAATGCTGGTTAGCACAACCGCAGAAAGAATAATTGATGGTTTTGATCGTGTATTTGTCGATCTAACAACGTTAGCTTGTGATGATGTGGTTTGCGTCTGTTTCATGGTTTTTCCTTTTAATTAATTCCATTGGCACGCTGAAGTGCGCGCACATAGTTTACGATTTTCAAGACCTCATTGGGCTTGACTTGAGGTTGGGGAGGCATGTTGCCAAATTGCCAATGATGAGCGCGAACACCCTGCATGGCCGCAATGACAAATGCCTGATCGGCATGGTGGTTGGGGCGATAGATTGGACTGATGAATGTTGGCCCCTGACCTGATCCTGCTGCATTCTTGCCGTGACAGGCCGCACAATTGGCATCAAACAGTTTTTTTCCCTCAAGCTGGGCAGCGGTAAGCTGTGGTAATTTAACCGATACTGTTTGGGTGTTGTCGTCACCACCGTTGGTCAATTGATTAAAAATAATGAACGCCCCAACGGCAAAAAAGCCAAGAACAAAGTATTTGGGCATATTTGAAGATGCTGATTTATTTCCCATTTTAAACCTCCCCTATCAACGAACCAACTCAGCAGAAGCCAAGTTATTTAAAATATTGGCGGAACGGTTTTGACTGTTTGAGCTGGACCCGAGAAACTGAGACAGCGTCGCCTGTACAGATTTTAATTGTTGAATTTTTTGCTTTACATCTCGAAGGTGCTTTTGAGTGATCTGGGTTACCAGTTCATCGCCGCCTTGTGGTTTTTCATTTATTTCAAGCAACCTTGCGCAGTCTTTGACTGAAAAGCCCAATTTGCGCGCACGGCGCAGGAAACGCAGTTTTTCCAAACTGCCCTCATCAAACACCCGATAGCCATTTGCCTGGCGCAAAGGTGTAATCAACCCCATATCTTCGTAGTAACGTATAGTTTTTATGGGTAAACCACTAACCCGTGATACTTCACCGATATTCATTATTTTTCTCCAAAAAGCCGGATACGATGGGCCAGCATTTGAGTTAAAAGTGGAAATTATCTGTGGGTTTTCATGCGTGACTTGGAATACAAACACGCCATGAAACACCTGGCTTCGAAAGCCAACTCAAATCATTTTACTTGAGTTTGAACCAGAACAACGCTGATTTGGCTTTTAAAACACGCGAGATAAACGCTTAAAACTTAGCTTTTTGGAGGGTGGAAAAGAGAATGACTTTGGGCAACATAGCTTGAATCGATTGAATAAAACCGCAAACGCCCGGCGAAATCGGACGATCCCAAATTAAAGATATCGTGATTTAAGATAACGGTCATACAAATCGTTGAAGAACATGTTTCCTCACATGACTTCCCGCATCCCTTGCTCATCGGCACATCATGTTCACCGATCATCGCATGAGAGGCAGGATTGAAATGTGTCGATTTTTCAGTAACAGACCCTTGCGCCTGATCGCCTGTCGGCTCATTCACGCTCGCAACAAGCGACCCAATAGACAAACTTTCAACAGGCGCAGCAACAGCCTGAGTTGATGGCATCGCGCCAACAACCATAAAGGCCCAAAGCATAAGTCCTAAAATTTGGGAAAGTTTTATCAAGTATCTGTCACGCTGGTTTTAATTACTGGTTGGTCGAATCATTTATATTATACGACCAACCTTGTCAGAATATTGTTAATGAATGCAACTGGTATTATAATCTTACTACAAAACCGAGGCTTTTGCGAACATGATTTAAACTCAATTTGGTTTTGCCGTGGCAGCTTTTAGCATTTGAGCAAACTGTTCTGGTGATAAAGCGCCAGGATATAGTTTTTCTGCTGCAATAAATGCCGGTGTTCCATTGATTCCCAATAACTGACCGATTTGAAGGTTTTTTTCGATCGCCTGATCTATCTCAGGACGTTTCATATCTTTTTTAAGTCGGTCAAGATCAAGCCCTACGCCAGCTAAAAGTTTGAAAACTTTACTTTCACTCAACCGCCCTTTTACACCAATCAGGGCAAAATGGGCCTGCTGATATTTTCCTTGCATTTTCGCTGCCAGGGCAGCTTTTGAAGCAAGCTTTGAAGATGGACCCAAGATTGGAAATTCTCGTAAAATAACTTTGATGTTTTTGTCGGCTTTGATCGCTTTTTCAATTATCGGCGCCATACGTTTACAATATGGGCAATTATAATCGGAAAACTCATAAATGACGGTTGTGCCTTTTGGGTTCCCTAAAACGCCGCCACCGTCGCCGTTTTCAAGTTCAAAAATAACCGAATTTAAATTTTCTGAAAACCTGTTGGCGGTTTGAGCCTTTTGTTTTGCATCAAGAATCTGCGACATCTCAATAAGGATCTCAGGGTTTTTCAACAAATAATTTCGAACGATTTGTTCAATCTGCGTTTTGCTTAAAGGTTTACTTTGTGCAGATGCTGGCACGTGCGCCAGCGACACCCCAACAACAGCGATTGCGCCAAGGCGTAAAACTTTGCTTAAAAAACCCATATACTTAACCTTTTTTAACTTCTAATCCGAGGAGATACTATTGACCCTCCCCTAAGTGGAGGCTCCAGTAAAAAAGCTAGTCTATGCATTAAATTTTGTCCATGGAAAGGATGTACTTTTGACCAAAAGCACACGAGATGACCCAGAAAACCGCATTCAATTAAATCGAAGACACTTTTTGGCCGTTGCCGGCGCTGGCCTTTTCACACCAACTCTAACGGCTATTGCCGGTAGCGTTGAGAAAAACAACGACGGTTTTTTCATCTTACGAGCACAAAAGTTCGACACTAAGTTTTTTGGTGATAAAGGACCTGCAACACAAGTTTGGTCATACAACCAAACCAGTCCTGGCCCTGTCATCAAGGTTAAGCAAGGTGAAAAAGTCAAAATCCGCCTAATCAATGAATTAGACCAACCCACAACCATTCACTGGCACGGCATCAGAATTGACAATAAGATGGATGGCGTTGCAGGTCTTACCCAAGAAGCTGTTAAGCCGGGTGAGAGCTTTGATTATGAATTTATCGCACCTGATGCTGGCACCTATTGGTATCACACTCACAATCGATCGTGGGAACAACTGGCACGCGGTTTATATGGCATGCTTATTGTTGAAGAACCTGAAGCATCACCAACCCGCGAAATCAATCTGATTTTAGATGATTGGCGGTTAGATGAATCGGGGAGAATCGACGAAAAATCTTTGGGCGAAGTTCATGACTGGGCCCATGCTGGCCGATTGGGTAATATTCTGACCATTAATGGAACACAAAAACCGCGGTTTAAACTAATCCCGGGCGAACGTGTTCGGCTACGAATAGTTAATGTTGCAAACTCGCGAATTATGGAGATTAAATTTGCAGACCATGACCCTTGGATCATTGCCAAAGACGGTCACCCGATTACACCACGAAAACTTAATAAAGATGATTTGTTGCTTGGCCCTGCACAGCGGGTGGACCTATTACTTGATGCTACACAGAAACCGGGAACCAAATCACCAATTCAATTTGTGGATCAGGAACAAAAGATAGAAATTGCTTCATTCGAATACGCACAAGGCCCAGATAATGGGTCAAGTCAGCCCCCAGCTTCAACACCCCCCAAGTCACTGCCAATAACAATGCCGCATGACAAGTTTGCCCCCCTTGACGCCAAAGCAGTTCCGCTGGTGATGATTGGTGGGGCAATGGGCTCTATGGAGAAAGCCATGATTGGTGGCAAAATGCTTGATTGGCGCCAGCTTGTTAAAGCCAAACGTGTTTGGGCTTTTAATGGTATTGCGGGTGATCTGGACAAGCCTTTAATCAGGGTAAAACGTGGTCAAACAGTTCGCATTGACATTATCAACGATACCTCATTTGCTCACGCCATGCATTTACATGGCACGCATTTTAAAGTTGTTGCCCGCAATAATATGTCTTTCAATAATGGCGAATGGCGCGATACTGAGCTAGTATTTCCCGATGAAAAAGTATCTTTTGCCTTTCTGGCAGATAATCCAGGAAAATGGTTATTCCACTGCCACATGATAGAACATCAGGCTGGCGGCATGGTAACCTGGATTGACGTTGTTTAGAGTGCGTCGCATTTATTTGGATTAATACAGGCTCGCCAAATGAATTCATCGCAACGCATGTATCCGGAATGGACC
>JALWJW010000128.1 GCA_026996935.1 Hyphomicrobiales bacterium | reverse complement strand
ACCAGCGGTAACGGCAGATATGGCAAACCTGATGACGCAAAATAATGATCTTGTTATTGCACGTGCTTGTTATAACTTTGATTATATGCTTGGCAAAATTTTCAACTTTGACAGTTATTTAGGTGGCAATGGTGACCTCAATGGCCATTCAGCCAGCTTTACAATGAAAGAAGAAATGACCTTGCGCCCACGGCGCGCATTACAACTTGATTGCGAAGCATGTACTCAACACTAAAGCATGGCTCATTCATGCTCTGGTTTAACCCTTCCAGAAGCATTTCTGACAGGTCATGACCTTTAACAAAATATCAAAGCCCGGCTTAGAATTAGTCGGGCTTTTTTGTTTTTGAAATCATTGAGGAATAGCACGGGGGTAGAGCTTTTTAATCATTTGATAGGCAATCGCCATGGGCGGCGGCAGGGTTAAGCCTTGAGGGTGGGTGCCATTGGCCATTTGCTTAATTTCTGTCAAATCAAACCAACGAGCCTCTGCAACTTCGTCTTCATCCAGAATGATTTCACTTGACGTTGCCTGCGCCAAAACGCCAATCATCAAGGTGGAGGGAAATGGCCAAGGTTGGCTCATTAAATATTCGACTTTACCAACCTGTACGCCGGTTTCTTCAAATGTTTCGCGCCGGGTGGCATCTTCAATTGTTTCTCCAGGTTCAATGAACCCGGCCAATGCGGAAAAACTGCCCTGTTTAAACTCAGCGCCGCGACCCATCAGTAGTTTGCCGTCATATTGAACCATCATAATCACTACAGGATCAACACGGGGAAAATGCTCGCGCTCACATGATGGACAATGACGACGAGCACCTGCATCACACATTTGGGTTTCAGTTCCGCAATTTGAACAATACTGATGAAATTGATGCCAGTGCAACAAAGAGCGCGCATGAGCCAACATACCCAACTGACCATCCGGTAAACAGTTTTGGACAGCAAGGGAGCGCAAATCAATCAGCTTTACGTAATCACTGGCAATGCTGTTTTCAGCTTCGAGAGGAAGTTGCACAGCAAACACGGCTGTTTGATCGTTGTCCAAGCTAATCAAAATGGGATTTGGCCAACTTGGTTCGTCTCCACAAATCACTGAATTTCGAAAATCTATTGACAGTTTTTGACCTGAAACATCAATTGCCGGGCGATCACCAACAAAAATAATGATTCGCGTGCTTGCCTGTTTGAGTTTTTCATAAACCCAATGCCGGTTCTTTCGTAACGAGGCTGCCCGGTCACGTGGAGCACCGATAAACCCTAAATCCGGGGTGTTTGACATAAATAACGTCCTTGAAACAATCAAATTATCGTCCTGATGACTATAATTCACGCAATTGTTTTCCCAAACAATAAAGAAATTTATTTTGCCCTCTTGCATCTTTGGCTCGCAAAGATGATATAGTGCCTTGGGAGGTTGCAGAGGGCGTGTTCCTCGCCCATCGGGTCAGATCCGGAAGGAAGCAGCCCAGTCGAGATTTTCACGGGTCACTGTTAACCTCCCACCTTTTTTGGGCCACCTTTAATTTTATAGGAACAAAACCCATTGGCCGACAGCACGCCAAATACGCCAAGCGAAACAGACAATAGCGAAAACACCGCCTATCAGGTTTTAGCGCGTAAATATCGCCCTTCTACTTTTGATGAACTGCTTGGCCAGGATGCCATGGTCCAAACCCTGACCAATGCGTTTAAAGCCAATCGAATAGCACAAGCCTATATGTTGACCGGCGTGCGCGGGGTTGGCAAAACCACCACCGCGCGTTTAATTGCCCGAGCTTTAAACTACGTCCCTAAAGAACTTGCGGCAAAAGGTGATAAAACCAGCAAACCAACCACTGACTTCAGTGAAATTGGCGAACATTGTCAGGCGATTATGGAATCACGCCATGTGGATGTGATTGAAATGGATGCGGCCTCCAAAACCGGCATTGATGATGTGCGTGAGATCATTGAATCGGTACGCTATAAACCGGTGTCTGCGCCCTATAAGGTTTACATCATTGACGAAATTCACATGCTGTCAAAGCAGGCATTTAATGCCCTGCTGAAAACCCTTGAAGAACCGCCAGAGCATGTGAAATTTGTTTTTGCCACAACTGAAATCCGCAAAGTGCCTGTGACAATTTTATCGCGTTGCCAACGGTTTGATTTGCGCCGTTTTGATGCTGAGTTGCTGGTCAGCCATTTAACCAGTATTTGCGGCAAAGAAAATGTTGAAGCTGAAGAAGAAGCTTTAAAACTTATTGCCCGTGCCGGTGAAGGCTCAGCCCGTGATGCTTTGTCCCTGCTTGACCAGGCCATTGCTTATGGTGGCTCAAGCATCAAAAGCGCTGATGTGCAAAATATGCTGGGTCTGGTGGATCGCGCGCGGGTTATTGATTTGTTTGAATCCGTGATGAAGGGGGATATTGCCTCAGCTCTGAACGAGCTTAAGGAGCAATATGACCATGGCGGGGACCCGCAAACCATGTTGAGCGATTTTGCTAATTTTGTTCACTGGGTCACACGCATTAAAGTTGTTCCGGCAAGTGCTGATAATAATGCCTATACTGAACAGGAAAGGGTGCGCGGAAAAGAATTTGCCGACCAGTTGTCTCTTGCCGTGCTGGCAAAAAGCTGGCAAATGGCGCTCAAAGGTTTAAACGAAGTGGCCACCAGTCCCAATGCCATGATGGCTGTTGAAATGGTGTTTATTCGTATGGCTTATGCCAGCGAACTACCCAGCCCGACTGAGCTGGTTAAAAAGTTGCAGAACAATCCATCTTCTCTTTCTTCAGCAGTACCCCAGCAAAGTGGCTCAGCAGCTTCGAGCCGGTTGACACAAGACGGCCCATCTGGACAAACCTCCCCTTCTGGTCAGGGTAATGGCCCATCTGGCTCGCCGGCAGGCGGTGATAATATTGTTCACATGGCTCCGCATATGACGGGAAATGTTGCCGTTCAATCTCAACAGCAAATGGCCCCTGCTGGCGATGTGACAGAACCACAAAAACCTCAATTTTCAAGCTTTCAAGATATCGTCGATCATGCCAAAAAAATGCGCGATATCCGGATGAAGACAGCGCTTGAGGAAACTGTTCGACCAATTAATGTCAGCGATGGTAAAATCGAGATTGCTCTTGAACCGGGAGCCTCTAAAGGGTTGGCTGGAGAACTCAGCCGCAAAATGGAACAATGGACGGGCAAACGCTGGATGGTTTCTATTGCCCCGACAGGCGGTGATGCGCCACTGCGCCAACAACTAGATGATGCTCGCAACACCTTATTTAAACAAGCGCGAGAGCACCCTGTTGTGCAATCAGTATTTGAAACATTTTCAACTGCTGAGATTACTGATGTTAGAGACTTTGAAGCCATCATTGCTGACATTGAAATCAATGATGAAGAACATAGCGATAATTAATTTTTAGGAGAGCCAAATGAAAAATCTTGGTGATATGATGAAGCAGGTCCAGCAAATGCAAAGCAAAATGGCAGACATGCAGGCAAAACTTGAAGAAGAAACTGTTACCGGGGTTTCCGGCGGTGGTCTTGTAACCGTTGAGCTCAATGGCAAAGGCACTATGAAAGGGGTTACAATTGATCCATCTTTGCTGGTTGCCGATGAAAAAGAAATTGTTGAAGACCTTATTATGGCTGCCCACGGTGACGCACGCACCAAAGTTGAAAAAATGATGGCCGATCAAATGAAAGATGTAACAGGCGGTCTATCCCTTCCCCCCGGATTTCAGATGCCAGGGATGTAAATGACATTGCGGGTTTTATAAATGTCACGACGGGTAAGCGGCAACGAAATAGAACGGTTGATACAACTTTTGGCCAAAATGCCCGGGCTTGGACCGCGTTCGGCCCGCCGCGCCGCACTGCATCTTATTAATAATCGTGAAACAATTATGGCCCCGCTTGCCAGTGCGATTACGCAGGCTTGTGAGAAAGTGTCTGTGTGTTCAAGCTGTGGCAATGTTGATACCATTGACCCGTGTACATTGTGTCAGGACCCTCGTCGTGATCAGTCAATGATTTGTGTTGTTGAGGAAGCTGGCGACCTTTGGGCGCTTGAACGTGCCTCAGCCACAACCGGCCTTTATCATGTTCTTGGTGGCACATTATCTGCCATTGAGGGCGTGCGCCCGCAAGATTTAAACATTGCGAAACTGATCGAGCGAGCCAGCAATGATACAGTGGTTGAAGTTGTGCTGGCGGTTAATGCCACAATCGATGGCCAGACAACGGCCCATTATATAACAGAACAACTTTCAAACTGTAATGTAAAAGTCTCGCGCCTGGCCCATGGTGTGCCAGTTGGTGGCGAACTGGACTATCTTGATGAAGGCACATTAGCTGCTGCAATTAAGGCTCGTCGGCCATTTTAGGGCATTTATGGCATTAACTCCCTTAAATGATCCATTTTGACTCACTGTTAATCCTTTTTTAACCGTTAAAATCATCTTTGCTCTGCATTTTGGGCAAAGTGGCACGGCTGGACCGCGCCTTGCTCTGTGTATTTCAGAAACTAACAACCCGTTCCAAAATGAACCAATCAAATGGACACGGAAATCTGAAAGACCAGAGAGAGGCCAAAATGTCTATTTTTAACAAAGCTAGTCAATTTACCAAAAAATTCGCCAAAAATGTAAAAGGTAATGTAGGAATTACTTTTGCTATTTCTGCTATTCCAATGGCTATCGCGGCAGGTTCTGCTATTGACTATGCAAAAGCGTCTCGCGCAGATGCAAACTTGCAGGCTGCTGTTGATAATGCGGCATTGGCGGCAGGATATGACACCGATATGAGCAATGCCGATATGCGTGCTCTTGTTGTTAATTATCTCAAAAAGAACGGTGCCAATGATGCTCTGACCTCTCTTGACAGCATCACTATCAATAAAATCGGTACAACAGGTTTACAGGTTAAAGCAAAAGGTAAATTGAAAACCAGCTTTATGGGGCTGGTTGGTTATAACCAGCTTGATCTGGGTGCTGAAACTTTTATCAAGAACAGTTATGGCAACCTTGAAGTGGCTCTGATTTTAGACAACACCTATTCTATGGCCGCTGACGGCAAAATGGCTGCCCTTAAAAATGCGGCGCATACGCTGGTTAATAAATTACATGATAATAAAGGCCCTTCCAGTGAGCTGAAAATCGGTCTGGTGCCATTTGCGCAATATGTCAATATTGGCATGAGCCGGCGCAATGCGCCATGGGCTGATGTTCCTGCCGACTATGATCAGACACGTCATTACTCTGGTTACTGGTATCGCCCTGTTATTTCTCGTTCAGGCTGTCGCACCGAAACCCGCACAGGTTATCGCGATGGTGTGGCGTACACCTATGATGTTAATGTTTGCAGCAATATTGTTCGCGGTCCGCGGCAGTGGCGTGCAGGTGGCACATGGATTCAGCGCCATCGCTGGCATGGTTGTGTTGGCTCACGTGCAAACCCTTTGAACATTCAAGATACAAACCCTGGTTCAAAAATCCCCGGTCTTTTGAACGTCAATCAATGTCCACGTGAGTTTACCCCGCTTACAGACAGCAAAACTGATATCAAAGCAGAAATCGACAATATGACCGCTGATGGAAATGCGACTTATATTCCTGCCGGCTTAATGTGGGGCTGGCGTTTAATCTCAAGCGATGTGCCGATCACTGATGGCGTGACAAAAACCGAGATGAAAGACGACAACTATACCAAAGCAATCGTGTTGATGACAGATGGAGAAAACACCGTTTCACCCAGCTATCCCAAACACGATATCAATAATGGCACCGAAGCCAACCGTCTTACAAAAAAACTTTGCCAGAATATCAAGAATGATGGTACTGGCGCTGAAAAAATTCGGGTTTATACTGTGACCTTTAATGTTACGGACCCGGCGACAAAAACCATGATGCGTAATTGCGCAACCAATAGTAATTACTATTTTGATGCCAGTGATAGCGCTGCTCTTGCTGCTGCATTTGATAAGATTGGAAAATCTCTGGTTACTTTGTTTATTTCACAATAAACATCCGGCACAACATGGGCAGGCCCCTAAAAATGAAACAACGTCGAGCATTTGTCGCTCGGCGTTTTTTGTTATCCCGAAACCAGTTTGGGCTTTGTGGAAGAACTCTGATTATCCAATGCCGGCGGGGTCTGATCTTCAGATTCAGCAAAATCCATTTGCTCAATGGTTTGGCCGCGCTTATTTATTTTTGCTGATGAGATCACCAATTTATCAACATCGTCATTGGCCATGCGGAAATGGTTTTGCAACTTATCGAGACGATCCTGAAAGCGTGAAACATCCTCAAGCAGCATAACAACTTCTTTTTGAATCAGGCTGGCCTGTTCGCGCATACGTGCATCTTTAAATAACGCCTGCATGGTTTGCACCAGCATCATCAAAACATTTGGCGAAGCAATAATCACACGATGGCGATGGGCTTTTTGAATCACGTCTTCAAAATTTTCATGCAGATCAGCGTAAACAGATTCAGAAGGCACAAACATCACGGCGGTTTCATGGGTTTCACCCGAAATCAAATATTTTGCTGCGATATCTTTGACGTGATAAAGCACATCGCGGCGCAATTGCCGTTCGGCTTCTAATTTTTCCTGGTCAGTTTGGGCTGCTTTCAGGGCATTAAAGCCTTCAAGGGGGAATTTTGAATCAACCACAATTTCCATTTCATTCTCAGGTAAACGAATGAGACAATCAGGGCGCTTACCGTTGGATAATGTCCCCTGAAAACGATACGCTGTTGAGTGTAAACCATCGCGAATAATGGCCTCCATGCGAGCCTGCCCATATGCACCGCGGGTTTGTTTATTAGATAGAATGTCTTTCAAAGAAAGCATTTCATCAGACAGCGTGGTGATTTTTTGCTGGGCTGTATCAATTACCGCCAGACGCTCATATAAATGTTGCAAAGACTTGGTGGTGCGTTCTGAGGTGCTGTGTAAGCCTTCACCTAAACGATGGGATACTTTATCAAGTCGCTCATCAAGATTACGCGCCATCTGCGCCTCGCGGGCGGCGGTGGTTTCAGAAAAATTCTTAAGCTGGCCTGCAAGTTCTGACAATCTTGTTTCAAGTTCACTGGCGCGGCGCTGTGCTGAAATCACTTCATCATTGCGCCGCCCGCCAGCACGCCACACGACAATGAGAATAACCAGCAACATCGCTAGCGTTAAAACACCTGCGCCTATCACTAAATCCATGAGAATGATGGGCTGATCACCCACGACCATAACAACGTCAGAAAAATCCATGAAACTTCACACCTTTAAGTTGGCTTGAGAGTTTAATGTCGATTCGCCTGAAAGTACAGATCAAAACAAGAACATCTGGCATGTGGCGCGTTGAATCGAACTCAACTAAACGCAACGCACTCTATAATCAGAATCCATCATTCGATTCTTAATCATTCATTTGCAGGTCGCAGATGACGCGTTAAGCGGTTATCCATGCGCTCCCAGGTAAAGCGAATAATTTCTACCACCGCCAAATACAACAATGCTGCAATGAAATAGACCTCTAAATCAAAAGTGCGAGAAAAGGCCAGTTTGGTTTCACCCATTAAATCAAAAATCGTCACTACGCTGGCAATCGCTGAGCCTTTAATCATTAAAATGACTTCGTTGCCATAAGGGCGCAATGAGGCGACCATGGCTTGTGGAAGAGTAATTTTGAAAAAGGTTACAAGCGGTTTAAGCCCCAACGCCTGAGCTGCTTCAAGCTGGCCTTTGGGTACACCTAGAATACCGCCACGCAATATTTCTGCCTGATAGGCGGCTGTATTGAGGGCAAAGACGGTGATGGTACAATACCATGCATCGCGGAAAAACCACCACAGGCCAATATCCTGAAGCTCCCAACGCAATTGGCCTGCACCATAATAGACCAAATATAATTGAGCAATGAGTGGTGACCCGCGGAAAAAATATACATAACCATATGAAATGGCATTTAAGAATTTATGCTTAGACAGTCGCGCCATGGCAATTGGTAAAGACAACACTGCCCCGATTGCCAATGAAATACCAACCAGTTCCAATGTCACCCAAAGGCCGTGAAGAATTCTGGGCCCATACTTTATAAAGAGTTCCATATCCATGATTTATGCCCTTCCCTCACCGCGATTTGCCCAGCTCTCTACCTGTTTGAAAAAGATCGAGGTCAAAAAGGCCAGCAGAACATAAAGACCACAGGCAACAGAATAAAAAAGGATTGGCTCTTTGGTGTTACCAACGGCAACCTGGGTTTGACGCAACAATTCATTAAGGGCCAAAATGGAAACGAGCGCTGTATCTTTTTGTAGAATCAATGTCAGATTTGACAGGCCAGGCAATGCATGACGGACAATCTGAGGAAAGATAACTTTTTGCATGGTGCGCAACCAGCTCATCCCCATTGATCTTGCTGCTTCTGACTGTCCATCTGGCACAGAATTCATTGCGGACAAAAACACCTCACTGGCATAAGCGGAAAAAACAAATCCGAGCGCAATAACGCCGGCAAGAAACGCGCTTAAATCCACCCTGATGTCATCAACAAAAAATTCAGCAATGAATTGCAGGAACATTTGCCCACCATAAAAAATGATGAACAATGTTAAAAGCTCCGGCACTCCGCGAAAAACGGTGGTGTAAACATTGGCGGCGAGCGAAAGCCATTTTTTTTCTGAACGCTTTGCCAGAGCAATCAAAAAACCTAGAACCAATCCGATAGGTAAAGTGACAATGAATAGTCGTAAAGTCAGTAATAAACCATAAAGCAGCTCATCGCCCCAGCCATCATTGCCAAAAGACAAATATTGAAGATATTGTTCCATGCCGTTCCCAGTTTCCAGCCTTGGGTTTTAATACAGAATCAAAAAACCCGACAACCAGTAAAGGTTGTCGGGTCACATCTTGTCAACAAATCAATGACTAAGCGCCATTAAACCCCAACTTAATATACGTTGAACGGGAAATATTTATCGTTGATTTTTTTGTAGGTGCCATTTGCTAAAATAGCCGCGATTGCTTTGTTGAAGCCTTCACGTAATTTATCATCGCCTTTACGAACTGCGATGCCAGCACCAACGCCAAAGTATTTTGGGTCGTTAAAGCCAGGGCCGGTAAACTTGCAACATGCCCCTTCTTTTTTCTTTAACCACTCAAGTAGCACTGCGCTATCAGCAAGCACAGCATCTAAGCGACCAG
The DNA here is from genome assembly GCA_026996935.1 of Hyphomicrobiales bacterium. Classification (GTDB taxonomy): domain Bacteria; phylum Pseudomonadota; class Alphaproteobacteria; order Rhizobiales; family Aestuariivirgaceae; genus JALWJW01. The sequence continues at coordinate 10,282 of JALWJW010000128.1, read as the reverse complement.
AGGCTAAATCTGCATTGGCTTCGTCTTGCGTTTTATACAATTTAATGGTTGAGCCTTTATAGAGATCTTCCAAATAGTTGGAATGAATCGTTGAGCCTTGCGTCCCGATAATCTTGCCCTTTAAAGACTCTGGATCAACTTTTGTAATGCCGGACTTTTTATCAACGATAAATTTAGCCGGTGTTGAATAGTATTTATCGGTAAAATCAACTTTCTTTTTGCGCTCATCGGTGATCGACATTGAGGCGACAATTGCGTCATATTTTTTGGCCAGTAAAGCAGGGATAATTCCATCCCAATCCTGGGCAACGAAAGTACATTCAGCTTTCATTTCTGCACACAATGCTTTGGCGATATCAATATCAAAGCCCTGCAATTTACCTGATGCGTCTTTGAAGTTAAATGGAGGGTAAGCCCCTTCGGTACCGATGCGAATTTTCATATCTGCAGATGCAGTTGCTGACAGCGCAGTTAAAGCGACGCCGGCAATGGCTATTGCTTTTAAAATTTTCATTTTCTGAATTCCCTGATTTTAAACTTGTTTTTATACAGACAGACGGTCAGACCGCGTTCAAAATGACGTATACTGACCAGCTATCATAACCTTAAATGCGAAAATCAACAAAGGCAACTCGTTGCGTAACGATTCTTACAAATAAACCCAATTTAAATAGCGAGTCTATACTAAAGTTTATTTCAATAAAGTGCGATGTGCATTAAACAGCAAAATCCCGCCCGTCGACTGGACGGGCGGGTTAGCCTTACACAGATTCGGGACGGCGATAAGAACCTGCGCAAGTCTAATTCGTTTAACTGTTTGAAGATGAATCCCCTCATCTTTGTATCAGCTTGCAGCTTGTGTGCCGCGCTGACAAACACAAGATGCACGTGGACAAGGGCAAATAATTGACCCAACTTGGGCAACAATTTGATTGTTCAAGACGATTTTAAGATTTAGAATCTACGTAAAGTTTTTATTTAAAAATAGGATGTGACGATGAACTGGACCTGCTTTAACCTTACAATGGAAAACCAAATTGCTCACATTCAACTAAACCGCCCCAAAGAATTAAACAGTTTTACCATTGATTTATGGCGCGAATTTCCATTGGCCATTGAAACGATAAACCAAAACAGCGATATGCGGGTCATGGTAATTTCATCAACGGGCAAACACTTTACCGCCGGGATGGACCTTGGTGTATTTGCCAGCTTTGAAAAATCGGCAAACAAAGAACCGGCGCGGCAAAATGCAGGCTTTATGGAACTGGTCAAAACCCTGCAACAAACTTTCACCCCGCTTCGCCAATCAAAACTGCCTGTTATTGCCGCGGTGCAAGGCGGGTGCATCGGGGCCGGCCTTGACCTGATAACCGCGTGCGATATGCGCTATGCCACGCAGGAGGCCTTTTTCACCTTGCATGAAATCAATATTGGCATGATGGCCGATGTTGGCACCATACCACGCTTGCAACATGTGGTGCCCAATGGCATTGCACGCGAAATGGCTTTTACAGGTGCACCACTTAAAGCAAAACGGGCCGAACAAGTCGGGTTGTTAAATGGGGTGTTTGAAACCCATGAAGAGTTAATTGAAAGTGTGATGAAAATTGCAGCCGTCATTGCGGCTAAATCTCCCATGGCGATTTGGAGCTCAAAAGAAATGATGAATTATGCCGATGAACACAGCATACAAGACACGCTTGATCGTGTTGCAGTTTGGCAGGCCGGTATGTTCTCACAAGATGATGTCAAAGCGGCAATCGGGGCACAAATGAAAAAACAAACCGCAAGTTTTGAGAACCTTGCAGGCAAAAAGAAACTGATAAAATGAAACAGGAAATGTTTGAACTCGCCCTGTCAACACGCGGACAAGGGTGTTATGAGGCCACAAGAGCCATTGATAACTGGTTGGGCAATGCTGATTGCGGGAATGGCTTATTGACGGTGTTCGTGCGCCATACCTCAGCTTCGCTCACCATTCAGGAAAATGCCGACAGCGATGTTCAACGCGACCTCACCGATGCGCTGGACCAATTAGCCCCGCAAAGTTCGCATTATCGCCATTCGTGTGAAGGGCCAGATGATATGCCCGCCCATATTAAAGCCGCGATCACATCGACCAGCCTGACCATTCCGGTTATGAACGGACAAATGAGCCTTGGCACCTGGCAGGGGATATATTTACTTGAGCATCGTGATGCTCCGCACACGCGCAAACTGGTACTGCACTTTATGGGCACCAGTGCCTGAGCGTTGTTATTTACAAACCCCAAAGCAACTGCAACACATCGTAAGTGGCGCGTTTTGAGGGCGAGTTTCAAAACAGCACTTTCGTCATTAAAACCATAATGTCTAAAACCAAAAAAAAACCGCTAATTCCATAAGGAACCAGCGGTTTAAAGTAAGGGAGGAAGAAACTGATAAATCAGCGTTGCTTGCGTGTCGAAACGCTGGGCAAATGAGCCGTGCTAACAAAATCGCCACGTTCACAGAAAAAAAGTGCGAACCCACGGGTCAATCCAGATGTTATTTCTTTCAGTATTTGAAAAAAAGCCATTTTGAAAATTCCATTTATTATGCACCGCAACACCATTGCTGCAACGCAATATAAATAGTGCTTCCTATCTTCAAACTCAAGCGCAAATCAAACATAACAGACATGCAGCTTTTGCATAACTAAGGTAAGGATATCACAAAGGTTCAAATGACTTATAACCGCTAACATGCAACAATTGGACAATATTGACACTGGTGACATTGTGATAATGTTGTACAGTTCAAGCTCTAGTAAACCCCTTTTAATTTCAACTGCCCTGAATAAGCGAAAAGAGTTTTTAATGGTTACACATCGCTTCATTATTGCCGACGATCATCCTTTGTTTCGCGATGCATTGGCACAAACGATTTCCAACTCCATTAGTGAGCTTCACATCATTCAAACCGGCACCCTGGATAAAGTTATTGAAAGTCTTGAAGGTACAGAAGATGTTGATCTGGTTTTACTCGACCTCAAAATGCCTGGGGTTCAAGGGTTTTCAGGCTTGATATTTTTACGGGCACAATTTCCAAATATTCCTATTGTTGTGGTTTCAGCCAGTGAGGAAGCTCAGGTGATCAAACGGGTCATGGAGCTGGGGGCTTCCGGCTTTATTCCAAAATCAGCCTCGATGGAAGATATGCAGGCAGCGGTTAAAACGGTTTTGGCCGGTGAAGTCTGGGTGCCGAAAAATATTGATACCGAAAACAACAATGATGATGAGGAAAGTGATTTGGCCCGTCGCCTGACCACGCTCACCCCGCAGCAATTACGTGTCTTGATGATGTTGCGTGACGGGTTGCTGAATAAACAGATTGCCTATGAGCTCAGCGTTTCTGAAGCCACCGTCAAAGCTCATGTTTCTGCTATTTTGCAAAAGCTTAAAGTGGACAGCCGCACACAAGCGGTTATTGTTTCGAGTAAAATTGACAATATGATCGACATGTAAATTTAGCGCGTGATACGTTGAATTAAATTTACTTTACCCGCAAGAAAATACTTGAATCTAACAAAGCGCGACGTACTCCAGACATAAAAAAAGCCCGAGAAAATCTCGGGCTTTTCCATTGATATTTTGAAATGTTATTTTTTCAAAAGATCGCGAATTTCTGTAAGTAGAACTTCTTGTGCTGGTGGTTCAGCAGGTGCTTCTGGTGCTTCTTCTTCTTTTTTCTTTGCACTGTTCATGGCTTTAATAGCAATGAACAAAATGAATGCAACGATGATGAAGTTCACAACTGCAGTAATGAAATTGCCATAGGCCAACACAGCGCCCTGTTTTTGCGCTTCAGCAAGAACGGTTGATGTTACACTGTCACTCAAACCAACAAAATAATTTGAGAAATCAAGGCCGCCAAAAATGGCACCAATAACCGGCATTAACACATCGCCAACAAGCGACTTAATAATCAGACCGAATGCGCCCGCGATGATAACACCAACGGCCATGTCGACCACATTGCCTTTCATGGCAAACTCTTTGAATTCTTTAAGCATAATAATGCCCCCATTAATTAATTACATCTGTCGTTGACATTAACCATTTGTTAACCTGCCAACATGTCGCACTTATAAAGTATTTGGCAAAAAATGCAAATTTACCTGCGAATAAAGCTTCTGCTTGCAAAAAATGGCTGATACCGCTTTATTTAAAAATCTCAAAGCTTTAAAGGAAACAATGTGCTGACATCGTGGACAGTTGTGCTAATGGCCCTTGCTTATGTGGGCGTACTTTATGCCGTTGCCACCTATGGCGACCGAAAAGTGCGCCATAATATTGGCAGTCAAGGCGCGCCACGCCCGCTCATTTACGCTTTGTCTCTGGCTGTTTATTGCACCTCATGGACATTTTTTGGCTCGGTTGGTTTATCGTCTCGAACCGGTTGGGATTTTGTGCCGATTTATCTTGGGCCAATCTTGGTTTTTGCCATCGGCTGGCCGTTGCTTCGGGTCATCGTACAAATATCCAAGCGGCAAAACATCACCTCAATTGCCGACTTTATTTCAGCCCGGTATGGTAAAAACAGGTGGCTTGGGGCTCTTGTTGCCTTAATTGCAGTGATCGGGATTGTTCCCTATATCTCATTGCAACTCAAAGCTATTGCTGTTTCATTGCAGACTATTTTAAATGCAGCCCCGGTTCTTGAAACAGGCCTGCAAACAGCCGTTACAAACAATTCATCAGGCAGCGGTGATAACTTTGCTTTACTTGTCACGGCAACCTTAGCTGGTTTTGCCATGCTGTTTGGCACCCGCCATATTGACACAACTGAGCATCAGGACGGCTTAATTCTGGCGATTGCAGTTGAATCAATCGTCAAACTGATTGCCTTTTTAACCGTCGGTATTTTTGCAACATTTTGGATTCTTGATGGATTTGGTGGCCTGTTTAATGCGGTCTCAAGCAATCAACAATTACTCGATCTTTTCACTGGTCCGATTCATACCACCCGCTGGATTACCATGACCGTGCTCGCCAGTTTTGCTATCTTTTTATTACCGCGCCAGTTCCATGTTGCTGTAGTGGAAAACACCGCCATTGAAGATGTCAAACGCGCCGCCTGGTTGTTTCCTGTATATCTGGTAATCATCAATCTATTTGTTGCCCCGATTGCCATTGCAGGGTTGGTTACCTTTCAGGGTGGCAATGTTGATGGTGACTCTTTTGTTCTGGCTTTGCCCGTTGCCACGGGTGATCGGTTTGTGGTTTTTGCCGCTTTTATTGGCGGTTTGTCCGCCGCGACCGCAATGGTGATTGTTGAGACAATTGCCCTTTCTATTATGGTTTGCAACAATCTGGTTGTGCCGCTGGTGCTGCATCGGCGTGCCCTGATTGAGCAATCATATGGTGAGATTGGCAGCACTCTAATCCTCATCCGCCGGGCTGCAATTATCATCGTTCTGGCTTTGGCTTATGGCTATTATCAAATGATTGCCGCCAGTTCGGCTTTGGCGCAGATCGGGCTTTTGTCTTTTGCCGCGGCAGCCCAGTTTGCTCCTGCCTTTTTTGGCGGATTGATCTGGAAACGAGCCAATGCACGCGGGGCGATGGCGGGCATTATCACCGGATTCAGCATCTGGGTTTACACCTTGGCATTACCATTGTTTGCCAATGCAGGCTGGCTTGGCAACAGTTTTGTCGAACATGGACCATTTGCCATAGAAATGCTTAAACCTGAAGGCTTATTTGGTCTTTCCCTTGAACCGTTGACCCATGGGGTTTTATGGAGTCTGGGGCTCAATATCATCGCCTATATTGGCTTTTCGCTCACCCGTTCGGTGCGCCCGCTTGAAGCCATTCAAGCCGAAGCGTTTTTTACAGCAGACATGCCTGCTTCAAACCCGACATTAAAGCTTGGTCGCTCAAATGTCACGGTCGGACAGTTGCAAGAAACCGTTGCACGTTATCTGGGTAAAGAAAGAACTCAGCGTTCCTTTAATGAATTTGAGGTTAGTCGCGGTGTTGTTTTAAACCCTTCGGTTGAAGCCAATGACCAGATTTTACGATTTACCGAACACCTTCTTGCGCGTGCTGTTGGCTCTTCTTCTTCTCGCCTTGTCCTGGCGCTGCTGATGGAAAGCCATACGCAAAACTCAACAAAAGCCAACCAGCTTTTGGGTGAGGCCTCTGATGCGCTACGCCATAACCGTGATTTGCTGCAATCTGCCATTGACCATGTGCGCCAAGGCATTGCGGTGTTTGATAAAGAGCTTAATCTGATTTGCTGGAACAGACAATTTCGTCACTTGCTGAACCTGCCTGAAAATCAGGGGCGCGTTGGCGTGCCTTTGTCAGAGCTTTTAAGGCAAGTGCTTGCAAAAAACGGATATAATGATGATCGTATCGAGGACGAACTGGTTAAAAGAATCTCCTGGCTTTCACTTGATTTTCGCCCCTATCACGAGCAACTCATTAGTCGCGGCATCATCCTTGATGTCCGCTCAAGTAAAATGCCTGATGGGGGCATTGTTGTTACATTTGCCGATATTTCCGAAACCGTAGATGCACAAAGCGCTTTGGTTCAAGTGAATGAAACACTTGAAAAACGGGTTGAAGAGCGCACCGCTGCTTTGACCACTTTAAATGCTGAACTTGAACACGCAAAAGCTGAAGCAGAGGCGGCAAACATTGGTAAAACACGCTTTGTTGCCGCCGCCAGTCATGACATTTTACAACCTCTTAATGCAGCTAAACTTTTTGCGGCTTCTTTAGTTGAGCGCACGACAGGACATGAAGATGAAAAACTAGTCCGTAATGTTGATGCTTCGCTTGAGGCGGTAGAAGAAATTCTCAACGCCCTGCTTGAAATCTCCAAACTTGATGCTGGTGCCATGCGCGCTGTCATTACTGATTTTCCGATTGAAGAGATTTTATCACCACTTCGCACGGAACTCACGCCCGTTGCCCATGCCAAAGGTTTAAAACTGACTATCCTTGAGTGTAGTCTGACAGTTAGTAGCGACCGGCAACTCTTGCGCCGTCTGGTGCAAAACCTTTTAACCAACGCGATTAAATATACACCATCCGGGCGCATTCTGGTTGGCTGTCGGCGGCTTGGCGGGCAGTTGCGTTTAGAAGTTTTTGATACTGGCCCTGGCATTCCAACCAACAAGCAGGAAACCATCTTTCAAGAGTTTATTCGCTTGAACGATACGAGCAGCGAACAAACAGGACTTGGTCTTGGTCTTTCAATTGTAAAGCGGATCGCAAAGGTTTTAAACCATGACCTAACCCTGACCTCAAAGGTGGGCTTTGGATCACGCTTTGCAGTTCGCTTGCCGATTAGCCAGATTCAAACAGTGGCGCAAAAACCAGTGCGAACCAAACCGGTATCCACCGCAGGCCTTGGCAATCTGACAGTGCTTGTTGTTGATAATGATACCGCGATTATCGAGGGAATGACGGTATTATTGTCAGGCTGGGGTTGTCGGGTTGTGTCTGCGAATGACCAGCAGCAAACCTTTAAACATATCAATAACAATGCGCTGCAAATCGATATTGTACTGGCTGACTACCACCTTGACAAAGGGACCGGCCTTGAACTGATAAAAGATATCAGGTTACATACGGGGTTGAACCTGCCAGCTATTCTGATTACTGCGGACCGTTCAGAGCCGGTGATTGCTGCAACAAAAAAACTTGATATTGGCTATTTAAGAAAACCAGTTAAACCTGCAGCTTTGCGCGCGGCTATTGCCCATATTGTTTCTCAATCTGATGCCGCTCAATAATTTAACCAGACCTGAACCCTAATGCTTATTTTGCCATCAATGCCCACAACACCAACACCAGCATAACACCAACACGACAAAGAGAACGCTCATGCGCCCTATTTCACAAATGCCTGTTAAAACTGCTCAAAATATTACCACTGTTTTTGCCGATATTGATGACACATTAACAACCGATGGAAACCTGCCTGCTGTTGCTTATTTGGCACTGGAGCGTTTGTTTAATGCAGGATTTAATGTCGCGCCAATTACCGGACGTCCTGCTGGCTGGTGTGATATGATCGCGCGGTTTTGGCCGGTTAATGGTGTGGTTGGCGAAAACGGGGCATTTTATTTTTCTTATGATGACAACAGCAAAAAGATGAAGAGGGAATTTTTTGCAGGCCAGCAAGAAAGAAATAACAACAAACTCAAATTGGAAAAAATCAAACAGCGGGTTTTGAGGGAAGTTCCAGGCTGTGCCATTTCGGCCGATCAGGCGTATCGCGATGTTGATCTGGCCATTGACTTTTGTGAAGATGTTCCGCCCCTTCTACAAAGTGACGTTGAACGCATTAAAAGCATTTGTGAAGAAGAAGGCGCGGTTGCTAAAATATCTTCTATTCATGTCAATTGCTGGTTTGGTGACTTTGACAAACTGACGATGTCTCGGCAGTTTTCAAATGAAGTGCTCAAATTTGATCTGGAGGCCAAGAAAGACAATGTGGTCTTTTGCGGTGACAGCCCCAACGATGCCCCGATGTTCGGCTTTTTTCCCAACTCATGCGGGGTGGCCAATGTGTTGGATTTTAAAGATCAACTTGAACATGAACCCATGTGGGTGACACAGCAAAAAGGTGGTAAAGGGTTTGTTGAACTGGCTGAAATACTCATCAAAGCCAAGGGTCAGGACCCATTGATTTAGCATATTCTGCGCGTCTGTTTGGGTTTGATAAGGAGAGCCCATCTGCGGACAAAAACATGCTGGAAAGGCATAAACCCTATTTTTGCGCTGTTTTTTTCAGTATCTGATCCCTCCAGCTCAAACAGAACAAGCTTAAGTAATAGGTCCTGTCCTTAGGATTTAATGTTTACCCGCCTTGCAATCTTACCTGTAAGCCGTCACCATAGGTTTATGTAAACTCGTACTCGTGACTGGCCATTTATGCAGTATCAAAATGAAAAAGCTAAAATCCTTTTACAATCAGGTTTATTTAAAAATCTTGATGAAAAACTGTTTGCGACAATTCTTGATAAAATGAATCAGGAAACCTGGGTTCGAAATCGTTCAGTTCCAGCACAAGAATTATATGATCGCCTTCATATCATAATTTCCGGGCGTTTGCAGGTTGCCCAAATCAACCCCGAAACAGGTCGGATGGTTACCCTGTTTTTACTGGCACCGGGCGATGCTTTTGACATCCTTCAACTACTTACCGGCACCCCATGTCAGGGCGTTATGCATGCGCGTGACGATTTGGATTTATTAACATTGGGCATGGATGAAATGCGCGAACTTATTTCAATGCATCCTGAAATCAACCGGAGTTTTCTGCCCTATTTGGGGCAACAAATGCGGACTTTATCTAATTTAGCAGGTGATTTGGCTTTACATGATACCGAAACCCGTCTGGCCCATCTGATCATGCGCCATGTAGACGGCAAAGACCCACATCATCACCATCTCACCCTTATCAATGATTTATCCCATGAGGCATTGGCCGAGATGATCGGGAGCGTGCGCGCCGTCGTTAATCGACAACTCCAACACTGGCAACAACAAGGCATCGTTGCACTTGATCATGGTCATATCGAGGTAAAACGATTAAAAGCTCTCCTCGACAGAGCAAAGTCGCACCCCATAACTGCCCCGGTAAATAATACGCCATAATCAAGGATCTCATCTTATGCATAAATCAGGAAAAACTGTTTCTTTCTGGTCAGCGGTTGCGATGGGTATCGGGGCCATGGTCGGGGCCGGTATTTTTGCCCTGCTTGGGCAAGCCGGTCTGATTGCCGGCAGTGCGGTGTGGCTGTCATTTATTGCCGGCGGTATTATTGCATTGTTTTCAGGCTATTCAATGGGCCGATTAGGGGCGCGGTTTCCTTCTGCCGGTGGTTTGGTTGAATACCTGGTCCAGGGTTATGGTGAAGGGGTTTTTTCAGGTGCCATCAGCATAATGATGTATGTCTCCTCATTGGTTTCCATTGCACTGGTTGCGCGCACATTTGGATCCTATGCGTATGAATTATTACCATCTGGTTTTGCCCATTTATGGGTGGAGGTTTTTACAGCAGGCATTGTATTGCTGTTTATGGCGATTAACCTAAATGGTGCAGGCAGCATGGCCAAAGTTGAAAATATTGTCGTATTTTTGAAAATGATGGCATTGGCCATTTTTGCGATTGTCGGCATCGCCACGATGGATCCGGCAAAACTATCGCCTTCACACTATCCACCCATCAGCTCGGTCTTTTTTTCATTGGCCATTACGTTTTTTGCCTATGAAGGTTTTCGGATCATCACCAATG
>JALWJW010000127.1 GCA_026996935.1 Hyphomicrobiales bacterium | reverse complement strand
AGGCCCACGCACCGCCATCGTTCGCGTGCCAAAAGCCTTTGCCCTGCACACCAAACAAGATGAAAACGCAGGGGTGAAAGAGCTTGCTGCCCGTATGCAGGAAACCCTTGATGCGATAAATGCCGAACGCCGAAAAATGCACAGCGTTATCTGGTTCCCCAATCCGTTTATGAGTTAAACTTTAAAAGGCCCACACACCAACGCCCGCTCCACACCAGCGGGCAAATCGCTTAGCCCGTCGATAAGGCGCTCGCGCCCTGTCAACACGTCAACAATCTGGCCCGAATAAACGATGGCAGTTTCACGCATCATACCCAGCATTGGCCAGCCCCAAAGGGCCGAAACCGTCACCCCATCCTGGACAAAATGCGGATTGGTTAAATAGGTACAAGCAATAACTGGCTCAACGGGCGAGCGATTGGTTGCACTGCCACCCACCAGATCAATAACCACAGAGCCATCAGGAATAATGGTTTTCAAGTGCTCATTTGTGATCAGAAAGTTCACCCCGCGCAAATGTGCCGGCTGCTCTGCTCCATTGACCACAAGATCAACGTCCTTTAACCAATAATCAATCCGCCCGCTATTGGTGTGGGTGCGCCCAAGTACATTAATATGGCGCACGCCATGATCATAAATTTCATGAATAGCCCCCTGCCCGACATTACCATAGCCAAGCACCACAACTTTCGCATCGGCCAAATCCAAATCAGGTTTGTTTTCTTTGAGCAATTTCAAACCATAACGCGCGCCCGCCTGTCCCGTTTGGTGCAGACATTGAATACGGCGCAATCCGAACTTATGGGCAGGGTGGCGCATTTTCCAATCAGCCACCGCCAAAAATCCATCACGCTTTTCAAACTCTGCCAGATCAAATAAATGCGTATCAGCCACTTTTAATTGTTCAATCAACTGCTCATTTTTCATTTGAGTGGAATCGTAAAAATAAAGACTGTCAGGCCCCACCCCATCGAGGTCTTCAAACGCTGTATCTCCCTGCACCACTTTCAACGATTTAGGGTCACGGTTGCCAGCCCGCCTGATCGCTGGTGCGGTGCGCTGTGTCCAGTCAATAATGCGAACCCGTAGCGCGCCAAGTGTGTTGGTATCTGCAAACGGTTGCAGCGCAGCGGCCATTGCCGTGCGCGATAAAATCATTTCATCGGTTTGCACCTTTGGCGATTCCAAAATCTCTTCCATCGCCACAACATTGATCTGTTTATCCTGCAACAATTTTGCCCGATCAGGAAACGAACCAAAGTGCGCCATACAGAGCAAAGTACACCCCGAACGCATTTGAGCAATGCTCTCAAGCGATGGCCCTTTAAATTTGATAATCAAATCCTTGTCTGAATAAATCTCATCGCCAGACTGCATAACAGCGCCCGCCGCAATATATTCATCATCGCTAAAATCAACGCCCAATCCCGCGCCATGTTCAACAAAAACAGTTGCCCCCTGTTTAACCAACTTGGCAACATCATCAGGAATAACCGAAACCCGCTTTTCCAAACCGCCCGGATTTTCAGGTGATTCAATCTCGCGCACCACGGCAATGGTTTTAAATGAAGACATTTTTTCAGCAGGCATAATCAGGCTCTTTTCAATAAAAACTCTATGCCTGTTTCCTGACATTTATAGACAAAAGGTTCAACCAAAAACCAAAGCTGATTTTTTAAATTGCCAACCACACACAGATAGCGCAAGTTGAGTTCAAAATATAAATATATTGGGAGACGCGACAATGACCACCAACACAAATGCTGCAAACAAAATGGCCGTACTGGCCAAGCGACCTTTTGGCGATATTAAGGATGATGATTTCAACATTGTCGAAGCCCCGCTTGAAGCATTAAAAGACGGTGAGTTTCGCGTTGAAATTGCCTATATTTCATTAGATCCTGCCATGCGCGGCTGGATGAATGACGTAAAATCATATGTGCCCCCTGTTGGCATTGGCGAGGTCATGCGCGCACTGGCAACAGGCACGGTAAGCGAGACAAAACACCCTAAATTTAAAGTGGGAGATACTGTTTCTGGCATTTTTGGCGTTCAAACTTACGCCACCAGCAATGGTGAAGGTGTCAATAAAATCAACACAGATCTTGCCCCCATGCCCACATGGATGGGCGGCTTTGGCATGCCCGGCCTGACAGCTTATTTTGGTTTGCTCGAAGTCGGATTACCCAAACAGGGTGAAACCGTTGTCGTTTCTGCTGCTTCTGGCGCTGTTGGCCAAGTGGTTGGTCAAATCGCAAAAATCAAAGGCTGCCGCGCCGTTGGCATTGCTGGCGGCCCTGAAAAATGTGCCTATCTGGTTGACGAGCTTGGCTTTGATGCTGCGGTTGATTACAAAGCCGATGGCTTTTACAAAAATCTGCGCACCGCCTGCCCTGATGGTATTGATGTAAATTTTGAAAATGTCGGTGGTGAAATTTTTGATACCATTCTGGCGCAAATGAACCCCTTTGGCCGCGTGGCTTTATGCGGCTTAATTTCAGGGTATAACGCAACCGAACTACCAGCCGGCCCTAAAAACTTTCCCGCCGTTTTAACCAAACGCTTAAACATTAGAGGTTTCATCGTTTTCGACTATGCCAAAAAATATGGTGATGCCATTAAGGAAATGGCAGGCTGGCATGCCCAGGGCAAACTCAAATTTAAAGAAGACATCCGCGAAGGTGGCATTGAGGCCTTCCCTCAAACCTTGCGCCAACTCTATTCAGGTGGCAATTTCGGCAAGTTGATTTTAAAGGTTTAACAACACAGCATACAAGACAAACGAGACGTTAAAGCATGTTCGAAGTTGCAGGATTAGTCGCCCCATTATTCTCATTGATTATATTGGGATATTTGGCTGGACGCTTGGCAAATTTGCCAATTCAGGGCTTGGCCTGGCTGAACTTCTTTGTCATTTACATCGCGTTGCCTGCGATGTTTTTCCAATACCTGTCAAAAATTCCCATTGCCGAATTTGCCGCTTTTAAATTTCTCGCTGTAACAACCTCGACAACCTTTTATGTCTTCAGTTTATGTTTCGTCATTGCCTTATTACGCGCGCGCCACAAAATTGGTGAGGCAGCCATTCAGGGTTTTGCAGGCGCTTATGGCAACATCGGTTATATGGGGCCACCATTGGCCATTGCCGCTTTTGGTCAGGCGGCAATCGTCCCCGCCGCATTGATTTTCGTTTTCGATAACACGATGCACTTCATCCTTGCCCCTGCCATAATGGCCATGCGAAACAGCAAGCATTTATCTATTCTTCACTTAACTGGCAAGATACTCAAAAACATCTTCACCCACCCCTTTATCATCGCAACCATCATCGGCATCAGCGCCGCCGCAATCAATTTCAAAAGCCCGCAGCCTGTCGATAAAGTATTGAACATGCTGGCAGGTGCCGCAGCCCCTTGCGCCCTTTTTACCATGGGTGTAACGGCAGCGCTTCGGCCACTCAAACGCGTTCCCTTAGAGTTGACATGGCTGGTGCCGGCAAAACTGTTATTACATCCGGCCTTAATGTATATCGCCCTGGATAATTTTGGCCCGTTTGACCCTTTGTTCACCAAAACAGCAATCATCATCGCCGCGTTACCCGCGGCAACAAACGTCTTTATTCTGGCTCAACAATACGACACCTGGCAGGAACGCGCCTCAAGTGCCGTTGTTGTTTCAACCTTGCTCTCGATGGTTTCTGTTACGGTGATACTGTATTTTTTACGCTAATCAGGCCGTTTCAGTCGCGCCATGACCACCAGCCACCACACGGCCAAACAGATCAATAATTTCATCAATATCTTCAAAACTATGCGCCGCAGAAACTGAACAACGCAGCAAACAGGTGTTCACAGGTGTGCCCGGTGGCAAAGCGATATTGACATAAACACCAGCATCAAGCAGCGCATTCCACATAGCAATTGTTGAAGGCTCATCCTTGCATTTTACAGCAATTACAGGGCTGACAACATCACAGGCCAAATCCAAACCAAGGCGCTTAAACCCTTCGAATAAACGGCTCGAATTTTCGCGCAATCGATCACGGCGCTCTGGCTCGCGTTTCAATAATTTTACCGCTTCAATCGCCGTTGCCACACTGGCAGGTGATGGCGAAGCGGTGAACATGTAAGGCCGTGAATGATAGCGGATAGCATCAAAATAGGGATGATCCCCCGCCCCAAAGCCACCGATTGCCCCAAGGGCTTTTGAAAATGTGCCGACCACAAAATCAGCATGATCGTAAACCCCTGCTTCTTCAGCAAGACCGCGTCCATTAGGGCCAAGCACACCAAATGAGTGCGCCTCATCCATCATCAATTGAAAGCCATATTCTTTTTTGACTTCAATAAAATCATCCATCGGCGCGCGATCACCAAACATGGAATAAATACCTTCAAGCACCACCAGACGGCCGCCTTCTTCTCCCTTGGAGCGGGCCAGACGTTTGGCTAAATCATTGGCATCATTATGGCGGAACCGCACCAGCCGTGCACCAGAAAGCGTACAGCCATCATAAATGGAAGAATGTGAATCAGCATCAAGATAAATTGTATCTTTAGGACCGGCAACGCCTGCAATCATCCCCAGGTTTGCCGCATATCCCGTCGAAAAAACAATCGCGTGTTTCTTATCCAGAAACGAGGCAATCTGGTCTTCAAGCTCTTTATGCAAGCTATAAGTACCGTTGGCAATTCGTGATCCCGTGGTACCCGTACCAAAATCATCAAGGGCTTTTTTCCCTGCTTCAATGCAGGTTTTATCCAGCGTCACACCCATATAATTATTGGTGCCTGCCAAAATGGTTTCCTTGCCATTGATGATACCGCGCGTTGGCGACAAAATCGCTTCATTGACCAAACCTAAAGCATCAGTCCCCACCTCCATCATCGCTTCATAGCGCTCCATGTGAGGGCCAAATTTGTCCAGCAAATCCGTCATATTCTGTCTCTTATCCACCATCATAAATCTCAGTCAATTGAGGGATTACACCCTAAGAAAGTTCACCTTTAACCACGCCAACCAGATCTTTCATGGTGTGCGTTTCTGAAAGAACATTAAGCGGAATATCAATATCATAAGCATCTTCAACTTCCATGATGAAATCCATTACCGCAACAGAATCAATATTCAAATCTGTTGAAATATCGGTGGTTTCAGTCAACTCAATATTCTTGGTATTGAATTTTTGCAGCAAACTCGAAAGTTTATCAAAAATCTCTTTA
>JALWJW010000126.1:8145-19674 GCA_026996935.1 Hyphomicrobiales bacterium | reverse complement strand
ATTTTAATTGGCGGCATGGCTCGAACCGGATAAGCCCAATTGTCGATATCAATACCAAATGAACCAACAGCTTTTGCCAATCGTAATGCCAGGTGTGGCCCGGCCAGTGAATAAAAAATATCAGCAGCAGCAGATGCCTGGGCACGTGTTTTCATTTTACGCGCCACCGGCCAGATAAATGATCCTAATTCGCGGTCTCCACCTGAAGCTTTTAACAATGAAACCGCCCGTACCAATTCCATTCTGGCAACTTTGTTTTTAGTAGCATTGTCAAACCGAATGGCTTTAATGGGGATTACAGAACGACCCTTGCCCAAGGCTTCGCGTGCAAGCAAGGCATAATACAGAGTAGGGGTCCGCGCGGCCCGTTTGAAATACTGATCGGCTTGCGCTCTGTCACCCAGCGCCAAATAGGCCCGAGCGGCCCAATAGTTTCCACGCGCCTTTTGGGTTCGGCTTCTGGCTTTTGTCGCCAGTGTGGTGAAATAGCGGATAGAGGCTTTTGCCTTACCTAATTTGCGCAACGCAATCCACCCCGATAAGAACATGCCTTCTTCAAAATGTTTTCCTCTGGTAAAGCCGGAACGACGCGCATTGCTGTAAAGTGTATTCCAATAGCGTGAATACTCCTTGCCCAGCATCCCGCGAATGACCAAACGGCGCTCCACCCACCATGCGGCCTGATCATAAATGCCCGATGTTCTAGATGGTACTGAATTTAAGATGCGCAAAGCCGAAACAAGCTTGCCCTTTTTGCGATAATAGCGCGCTAAGGCGTATTGAATGGCTAATTTTCCTCGTAATGATGAGGGAAGTTTCTTATATAATGTAAGGGCATTTCGCTTTCGCCGAATAAGTGCTTGAGCTGCTTTGGCTGCTTTAACGTGATGACGTGAGATAAGCCTTGCTGTTCGAATGGCTGCATTTGATTTTTGTGCATGAATAAGAATCCATAAACGCCGCTCATTATCAGCTTTTGTCAGTAAACTGCGAAGGTCAGACTGAATTGTTGCTTGAGTTTTTTCACCAAGTTTGGGGTTCATCCAGGCGCGTAAAACAGCTTTACGAGCCGCCTTACGGTTGCCGCGCGATAATTCCAGCTTGGCTAAAGCTGCCCAACCTGCCGATGAATAGGGACGATTAACTTTGAAATGTTTTGCAAGCGTTTGCATGGAGGCACCGCCCCATAACAACCGGCGTTCGGCAAAACTGCGTAGATTCCCCAAGCGCGGCCAGGTCGGATTATTCCGTACAAAGGCGTTTAACCGGGCATAGCCGGCCTTTTTTGGTTCTTTTCGCAGGTAAATCCACTCCACCAGTTTATTAGTAAGCGGGTCACGTGCCTGACGTGCTAATGTAAAGGCGGTATCAAATTTGCCCAAAAGGGCACTATTCACTGCACGAGCTTTGGTGCTGCCAGATGAAATTTTCTTGTTTTTACGACCGAAAGTGTCTGAAACACCAGGTTCAGAATCTTCCTTTCGCGCAGATGCAGGCGAAAAGCCCAGGCTTGTGGCAAAAATACTTGCCGTTAAAAATAAACAGATTAAGGATAGCGCCCGCCGGTCCATGATCGCCATAAAGTGTCTTCCATTAAGTTTAAGAATCAACGAAAGGTTGATTTCTTACATAGATGCTATTTAATTTTGACCGCTATATGACTACGCAGCTTCAACGATTTTAAAAACGGGTAAATAGATGTCTTGCCCCGTTTCTTTTAAAGCCTTATGTTGCGATCACTTTTGGTCAAATCGTAATTGAAATGACCTTAAGACAATTATGGTTACTAAAGTGTTTAACGCGTTTACGATTTGTTTAGAATGCAATCTGAAACGTCATATTATTAATTACTGAAACGATATTTCTGGACTTTTATGTGCAGAAATATTCAAGGAGCAAGTACGATGCAGTTCAAAGGGTCTATTCCAGCCTTAATCACCCCCATGTTAAATGGTGCAGTTGATGAAAAGGCCCTCAAGAAGCTGGTCAACTGGCATATTCAAGAGGGAACATCAGGGATTGTTCCTGTCGGCACCACTGGTGAAAGCCCAACGCTGAGCCATGAAGAGCATTGCCGCGTTATTGAAATTGTTGTTGCTGAGGCAGCAGGCCGTATTCCTGTTATTGCCGGTGCTGGTTCAAATAACACGATTGAAGCTGTTGAATTTGCTAAACACGCTGAAAAAGTTGGTGCTGATGCCATTTTGACGGTAACGCCATATTACAATAAACCATCACAAGAAGGCATGTATTTACATTTCAAAGCCATTGCCGATTCAATTTCTATCCCTGTGTTTTTATATAATGTCCCGGGGCGTACAGTGGTTGCCTTTTCTATTGAAACCGCTGACCGGCTTTATAAAGATTGCGAGAATGTGATTGGCACCAAAGATGCGACCGCTGATTTAGCTCGCCCAAGCCAACAGCGGGTTTTAAGCGGGCCAGATTTTATTCAATTATCTGGTGAAGATGCAACAGCGCTTGGCTTTAATGCCCATGGCGGTGTTGGTTGTATTTCGGTAACCGCCAATGTGGCCCCGGCTCTTTGTGCGCAATTTCAGGCCGCAACCCTTAAAGGGGATTTTGAAGCAGCGCGCAAGATCCAGGATCGTTTGATGCCGTTACATGATGCAATGTTTGCCGAACCAAGCCCAGGTCCAGCCAAATATGGTGTAAGCCTGCTCGGTCATTGTTCTGATGAAGTGCGCTTACCAGTCACCACAATCAGCGATGACTGCAAAGCGCAAGTTAAAGCGGCAATGGTGCACGCTGGTCTTATTTAATTAAAGAACGGATTTAAACTCATGTCTGCCAAAAGCGGCGGTCGCAAAAAACGTAAGGACAGCGGTGGCGGAAAGGTCATCGCTGACAATCGCAAAGCCCGCTATAATTATGAAATCATTGATACGTTTGAAGCGGGCATTGCATTACAAGGCACCGAGGTAAAAGCCTTGCGCGAAAGTGGCGCAAATATCCGTGAAAGCTATATTTCACCAGAACATAATGAGTTGTTTTTGGTCAATGCCCATATTGATGAGTATAAGTTCGGTAATCGAAACAACCACACGCCGCGCCGCCCGCGAAAACTGCTTATGAAGCGCCGTGAGATTGATAAACTAGGGCAGGGCGTTCAACGTGACGGCCTCACCATCATTCCGCTCAAAATGTATTTCAACGAACGCGGTCTGGTGAAAATGGCCATTGGCTTAGCCAAAGGTAAAAAGCTCCACGATAAACGCGAAACCGAAAAGAAGCGCGATTGGGCTAAACAAAAAGCCCGCGTTATGAAAGAGTTTGGTTAGAGAGCTTCAATATTTTAGTAGGTCGTTATTGTTCAAATTAAACACGGCGCACTCTAAAATCCCTCGCGCCCAACCACGGGAATGGCGATAAAACGGCCATCTTCGCCTTCAAAACCGTTTGAAAAAACCTCAACGAGATTGACCAACACATCACGGGCTTTTGCGTGAAAGTAAAATACGTGGGTAATGCGATAATCAATGGCACAGCCGCGTGATTTTGGCAGCCGTTTATAGGCGCTATCCTTATGCAAAACTCGCTTTTCGCCCCCGGAATACCGTTTTAATATGAGAGAAAAGCCCATTGGCTCTGCCATACCATGCGCACATTCGGGCATCGGCACACGAAACAGCGACATTTTCAAATCGTATGAATAATTGCTGGTCAGGTTTTGTGCAGACAATGAAAATGTAACTTTGTGAGAATTACCACTTAATTCAGTTATTGGATTATAGACCAACAAATTTCCCGGCCTGTTAATGCCTAGTTTTTGTAAGATAGGAGCTGCTTTATTACGCAATGGCAAACGCACGTCGCGATATAGGCTGGCATTTTCATTTTGAACTTTCATCCGCAGCGGTGTGCCTTTCACCCAGATGTCGCGTTCAGTATTAATGATGAAAATTTCGGCATAAGGAAACCCAGAGCCATCTTGAATGCCATATTGCTCAAAAGCATAATATTTACCATCGGCCGAGAAACCAATTGAACGAACAGACGAAAAATCCCCGGCAACGGCATTTGAAATCAAAAAAATAAGACTGAAAAATAAAACGGTAATACGCATGACAAATATCCATATAAAATAGCTCTTATGAGCTTATAAGCACCACGAAATGCTACTACTACAAGAAAGGAAATTAATGATTTAAGTCAATCGATTGCGGACTATTTCGAACACGTCTTCGAACATTTGAGGGGTCAAAACGCCCGTGTTGGTATTATAGCGCGAGCAATGATAACTATCGACCATCGTAATGGCACCAAGATTATGCACAGCGCCATGACCGAACTTGTAATGAGCCCGTACAAGACCAAAGTTCATCACAATTGCATCATGGGCAATTTTGCCGAGTGCAAGGATGATTTGCAGATTTGGCATTTGTTTAAGCTGGCGCTGAAAGAAAACGTTGCAGGTTTTGATTTCTTGCGTGGTTGGCTTGTTTTGCGGCGGCACACAGCGCACGGCATTGACAATCAAACAATCTTTTAATTCAAGGCCATCATCGGCGCGAGCATCAAAAGTGCCTTTTGAAAACCCAAACTTATCTATTGTGGCGTACAATAAATCACCCGCATAATCACCGGTAAAAGGGCGACCGCTAAGGTTTGCACCGCGCAAACCGGGGGCCAGACCCGCAATCATAAACCGGGCATTAATATCGCCAAATGGGTCGACCGGTCCATTGTGCCAGTCAGGATGCTTAACGCGTTGTTCTGCTATAAAAGCATTCAGCCTTGGGCATAATTTGCAATCGTGATCAGGGATTATAAGGTCTGGCATTTCAGCTTACTTTACCGATTTCTGATTCTAAATCAGCAAGTTCTACAAAATGGTCAACCTGCCGCCTTAACTCATCGGCCACCATGGGCGGTTTTGTTTTGGTGCTTGAAATGGCGGTAACACGGCACCCCTTGCGTTGCAGGGCTTTAACCAAAGCGCAAAAATCACCATCACCTGAAAAGATGATGACATGATCAAGATGGTCGGCCATTTCCAGTGCATCAACAGTCAGCTCAATATCCATATTGCCTTTGATAGATTTCACGCCATTGGTATCAACAAAGGTTTTGGCAGGTTTTGTCATCAGACTATAGCCATTATAATCAAGCCAATCGAGCAGAGGCTTAAGGGCTGAGTAGTCAGGGTCGTCAGAAACTGCGGTATAATAAAGGGTGCGAATGAGGCGACTTTTTGAGCGAAAAAAACTAAGCATTTTCTTATAGTCAATATCATATGGTAATGACTTTATGGTTGAATGCAAATTGGCACCATCAATAAATAAACCGATTTTCTCTTCTGGGTAGAATAACATTAGATATCGTCCGAAAAATTGATAAAATAAAAAACAATCATACAGTAAGATATATCGTAATCGTCAAGGGGGAGGACTGTTTTATGATTTTAATTGGATTGGGGGCAAATGTACCAGGGCCGTGGGGTACACCCCAGCAAACAGTTGAACAGGCCCTGAAAAAGTTAAATGAAACGCCTTGTTGCGTGTTAAAAGCATCCAGCCTCATTAAAACACCACCTTTCGGGAAGGTTGACCAGCCTGACTTTATTAATGCCGTCGCCAGCATTTCAACGCAATTGCCCCCCAAAGAGCTGATGCAACACCTCCATGACATTGAACTTCAAGCTGATCGAAGGCGTAGTGTTCGCTGGGGGCCTCGCACCCTTGATTTGGATTTGTTGGATTATGACGGCATGGTCTTGGAAGGAAAAGGCAAAACACAAGGCCATTGTAAACCGCTGGTATTACCCCACCCGGGAATTCCTGAGCGACTGTTTGTGCTTGAACCGATTGCTGAAGTATCTCCTGAATGGAAGCATCCGGTTTTAAACGAAACAGCACAAATCCTTATTTCGCGACTGACGTGATGCTTTTCATAAAATAGATCAATTACCTGTTATCAAAATCGCGTAAAGATTGACTTTTGGTCAAGAATAAGGCACGTCCTATGGTTGAAATGGGTCAGTTTGATCCTGTGACAGTTTAAAGATAAACACTTTTAAAGGATATAAAATGCGGTTAAAGACACTTACCTGCCTGGCTATTGCTGGCGCTTTTGTAGCATCTGCCTCTGGTTTGCGAGCAGAAACAAAAGTGAACTTTTCAGGGACTAATTTTAGCGCTTCAAAGTCTTATTACAAAGGGTATGGCTATAAAGGCAAAACCACAGTTTCTTATAAACGAAAATTAAAGCCAGGCACCATTGTGATTAGCACAAAAGAACGCCGCCTTTATTACGTTTTGGGCAATGGTAAAGCCATTAAATATGGCGTTGGCGTGGGCCGTGAGGGTTTTGACTGGCGTGGCCGCAATCGTATCACCCGCAAAGTTAAATGGCCAACATGGACACCACCTGCTGAAATGCGTGCACGTGAAGCTAAAAAAGGGCGAATTCTTCCTGTAACGATGAAAGGTGGACCAAATAATCCACTTGGCGCACGGGCGCTCTATCTTGGTAACACGCTTTATCGTATTCACGGAACAAATGCAGCCCACACAATTGGCGGGGCTGTTTCCAGCGGTTGTATTCGTATGCTGAACAAAGAAGTAAAAGACTTATATAAACGTGCTCGTATTGGCACATTGGTCATTGTTGAATAATAAGTTGATATGAGCAAATTACTTGCTTTTTTCTGTGGATGCCCGTAAAAGAGCGTCCACAGAACTGTTTGCGCACAAATTGTGCCTAAATGTGTGTATTTTTACTAACAAAAACAAGGAAACGAGCTATATGGCGCGCGTTACCGTTGAAGATTGCGTTGAAAAGGTTCCAAACCGATTCGAATTAATTTTATTGGCTGGCCACCGTGCCCGTCTTGTATCACAAGGCGCTCCACTGACCGTCGATCGCGATAATGACAAAAACCCTGTTGTGGCGCTGCGTGAAATCGCAGATGAAACCATCGATCAGGGCGACCTGAAAGAAGATCTTATTCATTCTCTGCAAAGTCATGTTGAAGTTGATGAGCCGGAAGAAACAGATATGCCATTATTGCCGGCCGCAGAAGGTCAGGTTATGTCTGATGGACAGACAGGCGCTGCCGCAGAACCTGCACTTGAGCCAATGAGTGAAGAAGACTTGTTGCGCGGCCTTGAAGGTTTGCCACCAGCAGAAAGCCCAGGCAGCCAGCGCTCTGGTTTTTAATCAGGGTTTTTCACCTTGCCCAATCGGGTTTGCGACAAATTGTAAAATTTTAAGACCAGATGGCAAAAGCTGTCTGGTCTCTTTTTTGTTTTTCGACTATCAAGAAAAGCAAATAACAGGCGCAAGGATTCATTTTGCGAACCTGAAGGAAACAAAAGACCATGATGCGCCAGTACGAGCTTATCGAACGCGTTACAGCCTATGACCCCGATGCAGACGAGGCTTTGCTCAATAAAGCTTATGTTTATGCCATGAAGGCCCATGGCCACCAAACCAGAGCATCAGGGGCACCATATTTTTCTCACCCGCTTGAAGTGGCCGAAATTTTAACGACATTCAAGCTGGATGTCGCAACAATCGCCGCAGCGTTGTTGCATGATGTTGTGGAAGATACCGATGCCACGCAAAAAGACATTGAAGAATTGTTTGGGCCAGAAATTGCATCCCTGGTTGATGGTCTTACAAAAATCAACCAACTCGATCTTGTTACAAAAGAAGCCAAGCAAGCTGAAAATTTGCGTAAACTATTACTGGCCGTGTCAAAAGATGTACGTGTCTTAATGGTAAAACTGGCTGATCGTCTACATAATATGCGCACGATCGGCCATGTGAAGGAAGAAAAGCGCAAGCGTATTTCCCAGGAAACCTTAGACATTTATGCTCCACTGGCAGGGCGCATGGGGATGCAGACTATTCGTGAAGAGCTTGAAGACATCGCCTTTCGCGCTTTGAACCCTGAAGCATATGAAATGATTGTTTCCCGTTTGGAGGATATCAAATCTGAGGTCGGCGATATCATTGTTGAAATTGAAGTGGTGTTGCAACAAAAGCTTGAAGAGGCAGGCCTTAAAGCGCGCATTTTCGGTCGCGAAAAACGGCCCTTTTCGATCTGGTCTAAAATGGAGAGAAAACAGCTTTCATTGAGTCAGTTGTCAGATATTTTCGGTTTTCGTGTCATTGTTGAAAAGCCACTGGACTGTTATCTGGCCCTTGGTGTGGCACATCAGAACTGGCGTTCAATTCCTGGTCGCTTTAAAGACTATATCTCAAACCCTAAGCAAAATGACTATCAGTCAATTCATACCACCGTCATTGGACCGCATCGAAAACGGGTTGAATTGCAGATCCGCACCGATGTGATGGACTGTGTTGCCGAACGCGGGGTCGCTGCACACGGGTTTTATAAAGACATAAAAGACAAAAAAGATGCAGAAGCTGGAGTTGCTGTTCCAGCGGCTACCTCAAATGCTTATCGATGGTTGCGCCATTTGGTTGATATTATTTCATCTGCCGATAACCCGCGCGAATTTATGGAACACACCAAGCTTGAACTGTTCCACGATCAGGTATTTGCCTTTACCCCTAATGGAGATCTGATTGCCTTACCCAAAGGGGCAAATGCCATTGACTTTGCCTATGCCGTCCACACAGACGTTGGCAATGGAGCGGTTGGTTGTATTGTAAATGGCAAACACGAACCACTTATGGCAGAACTTCACAATGGCGATGAAGTTGAAATCATCACCTCAAAAGCCCAAACGCCTCCACCATCATGGGAAGGGTCAACGGTAACAGGTAAAGCAAAAGCAGCGATTAGACGGGCGACTAAACAAGCAATACGTACACAATATGCAGGTCTTGGCCGTGAAATATTGGACCATTGTGTTGAAAAGGCAGGGGCCAGATACACCCAGGAAGATCTGGAAACCGCCGTACGCAGGCTTGGCCTGAAAGATGTTGAAGATGCTCTGGCTTCATTAGGGCGTGGAGAAATTACAAGCGTTAATATTCTATCGGTTATGGATATTGAAGTTGATGATAAGCAAACAAGGCCATTTGCTAAAGAAAAAGCCGGTTCTAAGAATAATGCAATTGAGATTCGGGGGGTTGATAAAAATCTGCCATTGAAAATTGCACCGGAAACAGGTGCGGTTCCAGGCGAACGCATCGTAGGTATTTTCACACCGGGCGAGGGCATAATTGTGTACCCAATTTTTGCCACAAAACTAATGGAGTTTGAAGACCAACCAGAGCGGTGGCTGGACTTGGCTTGGGGAACCGATGAATCTGACAAAACCTATCCAGCTCGTATTAAGGTGGTTATTCACAATGAAGTTGGTGCTTTAGCAAAAGTAACCCAGACCATTGGTGAAAATGGCGCGAATATCGAGAACCTGCAAATGGTTACTCGTGAACGTGATTTTTATGATCTTGACATTGTTTTAGAAGTCGTAGGAATTAAACATCTCACACGCGTTTTGACTAGCCTTGGAAAGGTGAAACCTGTAAGTCATGTGGAAAGAGTTCAGGGCTGATAGTTGGTCCACAAAATTAAATATGATAACCGCATAAGTTTAGGTCAAGATATGACACAAGATGAAGTTTTAAACGAATTCCGTGATGCAAAAGCCTTACTTGAAGGCCATTTTGTCTTATCTTCTGGGCTGCATAGCGCAAAATATTTGCAATGCGCCCGTGTTATGATGGATGCAGCCCGTGCTGACCGACTTTGTCGGGCTGTAAAATCTAAAATTGAATCACAAATATCTCAAGAAATAGAACTCGTTGTTTCGCCAGCGATGGGCGGTGTTGTTGTTGGCTATGAAATGGGCCGACAGTTTGGTGTTCCTTCGGTATTTTTTGAACGGGTAAATGGTGAGCTGGAGCTTCGACGCGGGTTTGATATTCCCCAAGGGGCAAAATGTCTGATGATGGAAGATATTGTGACAACAGGCCTTTCTTCACGTGAATGTATTAAAGCGATCCGTGATTTGGGTGGGGAAGTTGTCGCGGCCAGTTGTTTGATTGACAGATCTAACGGCACAGCAGAATTAGGTGTGCCATTAATCGCGCTTGCGCAACTGCAAATTGAGACATATAAACATGACCAATTGCCGACAGAACTAGCATCTATACCGGTTGAAAAACCAGGAAGTCGTAATCTTAAGGCATAAAAATCTTAGGCAAAGTAGTCGTCAGTAATGTTTAAACGCCGCAATAAACCACCACTATTATCGCGTGTCGCGAACCTTTTTTGGCCGCGGGCCGGATTAAAAAGGTCAACCAAATATATTTGGCATCGCATGGCTCGTATATCTGGTTCGGCCCATTTCATTACAATTGGGGTTGTTTCGGGGGTTTTTGCATCGTGGACACCATTTGTTGGTTTCCACTTTATGCTCGCAGCTCTTATCGCGCTTATTTTACGTGGCAGTTTACTGGCTTCAGCCATTGGTACTTTTTTTGGAAATCCGTTTACTTTCCCGTTTATTTGGCTTTCGACCTATAACATAGGTAGTTTTTTACTTGGGTTTCACACCAGACATGATGTGGATTTATCACTGCCAAATGGAACGATGATTTTGTTGTTTACCCATCCGTTTGAGTTTGCCCACACGATATGGGCAGCGATCGGACCTTATTTTTTACCAATGCTTATCGGATCGATTCCGCCTGGTATTTTAACCAGCGTTCTTTTCTATTTTATGTTGCGTCCAATTATCGAAAAATACAAAGAGCGCCGCCGCAAAAGGTTCGAAGAATTGGCTAAAAACCGCGAGAACCGGAAAACCGGCAATCATACAGCGACATCGCAATGATTATCGGGATTGGCAACGATATGGTTGATATTCGCCGTATTGAGCAGTCAATTGACAAGTTCGGCCAGCGCTTTATTGCCCGGGTTTTTACTGCGGCAGAACAAACAAGAGCCGAGAATAGCGCCAATTCTGTTGCATCATACGCCAAGCGATTTGCTGCCAAAGAGGCTTGTGCGAAAGCGCTGGGAACAGGTTTTCAAAATGGCGTGTTTCTGCATGATATTGGCGTTGTTAATGACCATCTTGGAAGACCAACACTAAGCCTTGGCGGTGGGGCAAAAAAACAACTAATGACTTTGATCCCCGAAGGTTATGCACCTGTTTTGCATTTGTCGATAACCGATGACCACCCTTGGGCGCAGGCATTTGTGGTTTTGTCTGCAGAAATTGAATAAAATAAATTTGCAGGAACCTGCACGGTAGGGTAGGTAGGGCACCTGAATAGTTTTGTCAGAAAATATAATATAAAGAATTGAGTTGCGGCTATGACGTCGAATGTAAAAAAAGCAGACAATGTTCAAGAAGAATCCATTTGGGAAACAGTTAAAGTTGTTATCCAGGCTCTTCTCATTGCATTTATTATTCGATTGTTCTTTTTTCAGCCGTTCAACATTCCATCTGAATCAATGGTGCCAACATTGCGCGTCGGTGATTACCTGTTCGTCAATAAGCTGAGTTACGGATATAGCAAATATTCATTTAATTTTTCAGCAGGCGTTTTTGGATACGAACTTTTCGGCATAGACAG
>JALWJW010000126.1:0-8135 GCA_026996935.1 Hyphomicrobiales bacterium | reverse complement strand
CCCATAGAACATTAGACTTAGCCATAAACTCTCTCTCCTTCTGTCTGTGAACTCTTTTTTATGAAAGGGACGGGGATTTTCCCAGTCCCTATACTTACTACTGTGTTTGAATTTGGTAAACCCAAACGCGGTGATGTTGTGGTTTTCAAAGTACCCTATGATAACAAGACTGATTATATTAAACGACTGATCGGCCTGCCAGGTGATGAAATTCAAATGCGTGAAGGCGCTTTATACATTAATGGTAAAGCTGTTAAACGTAAGAAAATTGAAGACTTCGTCAATACCGTAGGTGACGGGGTTTCTGATGAGCAACCATTGATTGAGCAGTTTAGAGAAACATTGCCTAATGGGGTTTCTTATATAATTCATAATAAATACAATAGTGGCGTTGGCACGGCCGACAACACAATGGTTTATAAAGTTCCGCCGGGACACTATTTTATGATGGGTGATAATCGCGATAATTCATCTGACAGCCGTTTTCCGAAAGAAGCACGCGGTGTTGGCTATGTGCCGTATGAAAACATTATCGGGCGAGCTACATTTATTTTCTTTTCTCATACAAAAGATGCTTCTCTGTTTAAAATCTGGCGCTGGCCAACAGAAACCCGTTGGAGTCGCATTTTCCATTGGATTCAAAGCTAGTGAATAACAAAGAATTAGTTGCAACGTTTAAAGCACGAAGTGGCTATGCCTTTAAAAATGCCGATTTGTTGGTATTGGCTCTCACACATTCCAGTCAAGCGCTTGGCCCGGAAAACCATAATGAGCGCTTGGAATTTTTAGGTGATCGTGTATTGGCGCTGGTAATCGCTGATGAATTATCATCGCGGTTTCCTGAAGCAAAAGAGGGCGAGCTTGCCCGCCGCTTAAATACCATGGTTCGAAAAGAAACCTGTGCTCAGGTTGCTGATAATCTTGGATTGGGTGAGCTGATGGCCGCACTAGCTGGAAAAAAGGCCGCAAAAACAGGTGTTTTTAAAGGTCAAAATGTCATGGGTGATGCCTGCGAGGCCATGCTGGCTGCTATTTACAAAGACAGTAATTTTGAAACAGTACGCAATGTTACCCTTAAACTTTGGGATGCATTTTTAGACCTGAAGACAACAGCCCAGAAAGACCCTAAAAGTGCGTTACAGGAATGGGCCCTGTCAAAAGGTCTGGACACACCTGTCTATCATGAGATTTCGCGACAGGGTCCTGATCATGCACCAGAGTTCGTTATGGCCGTAAAAGTTGCTAAACATCGTGTAGAACAGGGCATTGCAAATTCAAAACGAGCCGCAGAGCAATCAGCCGCTGCCCGTTTTATCGCCAATAATAAAATTGAGATTTAACCACATGAACGATCATCCTGACCAAAAAACAAAATGCGGTTTTACCGCTATAATCGGGGCACCGAATGCGGGAAAATCAACCTTGTTAAATGCACTGGTCGGATCAAAAATCGCCATTGTTACTCACAAAGTACAAACCACACGCGCCGCTATTCGTGCCATTGTAGTGGAAGATAATTCTCAAGTTGTATTTGTTGATACACCAGGCATTTTTAAACCCAAGCGCGAACTTGATGAAGCCATGGTAGATGCCGCATGGGCAGGGGCAGAAGATGCTGATGTAGTGGCGTTGATTATTGATGCGACCCGAGGGTTGAATGAAAGTGTTGAGAACATCATCAGCGGTCTGGAGAAAAACCAGCAAAATGCCATTCTTATCCTCAATAAAGTTGACTTGCTCAAACGCGACAGACTTTTGGCGCTAACCAATAAAATGAACGAGCGATTTGCTTTTACCGATACTTTTATGATTTCTGCCTTAACCGGTTCTGGTGTTGCTGATATTCGCTCATTTCTGGCCCAAGCAATGCCATACGGTCCTTGGCTATACCCTGAAGATCAGCTAGCCGACTTGCCAACCAAATTACTTGCCGCAGAAATTACCCGCGAGCAATTATATTTAAAGCTTCATGATGAACTGCCATATGCTTCCACAGTTGAAACAGAGACCTGGCAAGTCAAAAAAGATGGATCTGTGCGCACCGATCAAATAATTTATGTTGAACGCGAAAGCCAACGTCGCATTTTATTGGGCCATAAAGGGGCTACAATCAGGGAAATCGGCTCAAAGGCACGCGAGGAATTGGCCGAAATATTAGGCCACAAAGTACATTTGTTTTTGTTTGTTAAGGTACGTAAAAACTGGCAGCAGGACCCCGAAAGGTTGCGCATGATGGGCCTTGATCCTAAGAAGTCAAAAAGGAAGAAAAAGTAACTCCAGCGAGGCCAAAACCACATGGATTGGCATGAAGACGCAATAATTTTGGGGGCGCGAAAGCATGGGGAAACCAGCGCTGTCGTTGAGGTTCTCACCCGCAATCATGGTCGACATGCCGGTTTAGTGCGTGGCGGTCGTTCAAAGCGTTTGCGTCCGGTTTTACAACAGGGAAATATTGTTCACGCCACTTGGCGGGCCAGATTAGAAGAGCAATTGGGTAACTTCACCCTGGAACCTGTTTCCCTTGGCGCTGCATTGGCAATGGATGATGGTTTTAGGTTGGCAGGTTTAACCACTTTAACTGCATTGTGTGCTTTGCTTCCCGATAGAGACCCACAACCACAAGTTTATGAGGCAGCTTTATTGGTTCTTGAAAACTTTAATAATGAAGATATCTGGCCTGCGCTATTGGTCCGCTGGGAAGCTGGCTTACTTGATAGTCTGGGCTTTGGCCTGGATCTTTCACAATGTGCAGCAACAGGATCAACACGTGATTTGATTTATGTATCACCTAAAACCGGACGTGCTGTTTGTGCCCGCGCTGGCGAGCCTTACAAACATAAATTACTTCATTTACCGGCCTTTTTATTGGGTAAGTCAAAGATAGAGCACTGTGATGTTTTAGCTGGCTTTGAACTAACAGGGCATTTTCTTAATCGAAATCTGGCTGGACCGCGGGGAATTGAACTGCCCGATAGCCGCACCCGTATTATCAATGCAATAAAACAGAAAGCCTTAGGGACGTGACTCTTATCCCTTTGGCTGCATTGATTTTATACCATGGGCGCGATACAAACCAATATTATTTAATTTGGAGTTTAAAATATGCTTGGTCGTTTAAACCATGTGGCAATTGCAGTTCCTGATTTGAAGGCAGGGGTGGCAGTGTATGAAAATACGTTAGGGGCTAAAGTTTCAAAACCGCAAGCAGAGCCAGATCACGGGGTGAATGTGGTGTTTGTTGAGCTGGCCAATACAAAAATAGAACTGCTGGAACCAATTGATGAAAACTCCCCAATCGCTAAATTTCTTCAAAAGAACCCTAGTGGCGGTATGCATCATATTTGTTATGAAGTTGAAGACATTATTGCCGCACGCGATAAATTAAAGGCTGAAGGGGCGAGAGTACTGGGAGATGGAGAACCCAAAATTGGCGCTCATGGCAAGCCGGTTTTGTTTCTGCATCCAAAAGATTTTTGCGGCACACTTGTTGAATTGGAACAGGTTTAGGTCTATGCGCTTTGTCTGCGAGTATCTCATTTGATTAAATTAAAAAGCACCTTTAAAGGTGTCATTTTGAAATCAGTTGTAAGAACAAAAAAGCAAGGCTCAAAGCCTTGCTTTTATTGTGTTTTCCAGTTTTAACAGGCTTATATCAACGAGTTAAGCACTGTGTATTCCTTAGAAACAAGTTTCCTTCTTATGAAGGCTCCCTAGACCTGGACTACGTTGCTGTTTTCAGCGTTTTTGACTTTTAGTCCAGTCAAATACAACCACACACTACCACATTCTGGGTAAGAGTCGACACTTTTTTGACACATTTAGCCATGAATGCATCAAATTAAACCTAACTATTCCTTGTAAGGTGACGAAAATCGCCTAAGACTTGCGTAAAACAGATTCGAAAAGGCCTGATACAATGCGATTGAGTAAATATTTCCTGCCAACCTTGAAAGACGATCCCAAAGAAGCTGAAATTATTTCTCATCGTTTCATGCTCCGCGCGGGGATGATCCGCCAAGAAAGCGCTGGCATTTATTCGTGGTTGCCATTAGGCCTGCGTGTGCTTCGCAAGATTGAAAACATTGTTCGCGAAGAACAAAACCGCACAGGCGCTGTAGAACTTTTGATGCCAACTATTCAATCGGCTGATATTTGGCGCAAGTCTGGACGTTATGACGATTACGGCAAAGAAATGCTGCGCATTACCGATCGTCACGACCGTGAAATGCTATATGGCCCAACCAATGAAGAAATGATTACCGATATTTTTAAGGCTGGAACCCAGTCTTATAAAGATCTGCCGATCAATCTTTATCATATCCAGTGGAAATTCCGTGATGAAGTACGCCCGCGTTTTGGTATTATGCGCGGCCGTGAATTTTTAATGAAGGATGCTTATTCTTTCGATCTGAATCAGGAAGATGCCCAGCATTCATACAATAAAATGTTTGTCGCATATTTACGCACTTATGCACGCATGGGCCTTAAAGCCATTCCAATGCGCGCCGACACAGGGCCAATTGGGGGTGAAAACTCCCATGAGTTTCTCATCTTGGCCGACACAGGCGAAAGTGAAGTGTTTTTTGACAAAGACCTTTACGATATGGATTGGACCAATTTTGAAATTGATTATGACAATAAAGGTGATGTGGCCGACGTTGTTAAAGACTTCACCGCAAAATATGCAGCCACGGAAGAAATGCACAATGAAGATGATTTCAAATCATCGGTAGAAGAGGGCAAACGCCTATCTGGCCGCGGCATTGAAGTGGGCCATATTTTCTTGTTCGGCACAAAATACTCAGAACCTTTGGGCGCTGTCGTCCAGGACCCGGACGGCAAACAAGTTGCGGTTCATTCTGGCTCATATGGTGTTGGCGTTTCACGTCTTCTTGGCGGGATCATCGAATCCAGTCATGATGAAAACGGGATCATCTGGCCAAAAGAAGTGGCCCCGTTTGATATTGGTTTGCTCAACTTAAAAACCGGTGATGAAGCAACCGATGCTGCTTGCCAAGAAATGTATAAAGGCCTGCAAGACAGCGGCTTTGATGTTCTTTATGATGACAAGGATGATCGTGCAGGGGCTAAGTTTTCCCGCATGGATCTGATTGGGTTGCCCTGGCAAGTTATCATTGGCCCACGTGGGGTTAAGAATGGACAAGCTGAAATCAAAAACCGAAAAACCGGCGAGCGTGAAGATGTGGCTTTTGATAAAGTTGCTGCCTATATCGCAGAAAAGAACGCCAGCTAAATGAGTGATAATAACCTGGATACCAAGCCCTTTGCCGCGTTTGAGCGAACTATTGCCATGCGCTATTTGCGTTCGCGCCGCAAAGAAGGATTTATTTCGGCGATTGCCGGGTTTTCGTTTACCGGCATCGCGCTTGGTGTTGCCGCACTCATTATTGTAATGGCGGTTATGAATGGTTTTCGTGCAGAACTGTTAAAACAGGTCCTGGGCTTTAACGGTCATGCCATGGTGTTGCCAGTTTCTTCAGGTGAACCCATTGCCGATTATAAATACCGCGTTGCTGAGCTTAAAAAGCAAGATTACGTTACCCGCGCCGTCCCATTCATTGAAGGTCAGGTGCTTGTCTCATCAAATCGCTCGAATGCTGGTGCCTTGGTACGTGGTTTGGCCGAAGCTGATATTAAGAACTTGAAACCAGTTGCAAACGACAAATTGCGCGGGTCTTTGGATGGGTTTGATAAAACAGGTGGTATTGCCATTGGTTACAAAATGTCATGGCAGCATGGCGTGACCATTGGCGACAAACTCACTTTGATATCGCCCGAAGGTCCGGCAACAATTTTTGGCTCCGCCCCACGATTGCGGGCCTATCCTATCGTTGCCATTTTCGAAACGGGCATGTCACAATATGATAAAGGCGTTATTTTCATGCCCTTTGGTGAGGCTCAGGAGTATTTTAATTCAGAAGATGGCGCCACAGCCATTGAGATTAAGGTCAATGATCCCGATAATATTGGCGCTGATATTGTGAAAATGAAACAAGCCGTTGGACCAGGTGTTCAATTCGTATCATGGAAAAAGTCGAACGCCTCATTGCGAAATGCCTTAGTGGTTGAGCGCAATGTGATGTTTATTATTTTAACGCTGATTATTCTGATTGCAACGCTCAATATTGTATCTGGCCTGATTATGCTGGTCAAAAGCAAAGGTCCTGACATTGCGATTTTGCGCACCATGGGGGCAAGCAAAGGGGCAATTCAGCGGGTGTTTTTTATGACCGGGGCAGCAATTGGTGTTTCAGGAACCATAGTTGGGGTCATTCTTGGTGTTGTCGTGTGTTTAAACATAGAACCTATTCGTCGCGGCCTGGAAGCTGTTTCCGGTTCAAAACTGTTTCCTGATGAGGTTTATTATTTGTCGCAACTACCCGCAGAACTGGATATTACTGAAACTGCTCTTGTCGCCTTAATGACCATTACATTCTCATTTCTGGCCACACTCTATCCATCATGGAAAGCTGCAAAACTGGATCCTGTTGAGGCGTTGCGTTATGACTGATGTTTCTCAAGAGCCAGTACTGGAGCTTAAAAAAGTTACCAGAGAATATAAGCAGGGCGATACCATTCTCAAAATCTTTAATGGTTTGGATTTTTCGATTCATGCGGGACAGATTATTGGTCTGGTCGGTCAATCAGGGTCGGGCAAATCATCGTTTTTACACATTGCAGGATTATTGGAAAAACCAACCGCTGGGGATGTTTTTGTTGCGGGTCGAAATTGCACCAAACTGGACGATGCCGCACGAACGAAAATTCGTCGATTTGGGGTTGGGTTTATTTATCAGTTTCATCATTTGTTACCTGAGTTTTCAGCACTGGAAAATGTCGTGATTCCTCAATTGATCGCTGGTGCCTCAAAAAACGATGCAGATGATCGTGCCAAAAAATTATTGAAAAAACTTGGCCTGTCACATCGTTTAGATCATTTGCCTTCTGAAATGTCGGGCGGGGAGCAACAACGCGTTGCAATCTGTCGGGCTTTGGCCAATAAGCCTCTTGTGCTATTGGCCGATGAACCAACAGGCAACCTTGATCCCAAAACGTCTGAAGTCGTACATGCTGAGTTTTTGCACCTCATTCAAGATGAGGGATTAGCAGCACTTATCGCCACCCACAATCTTGAGCTTGCAAACAAAATGCATGGTGTCGTAACCTTGCAGGATGGGGTTTTGAAAAGACATAAATGAGTCGTAATATGAGGCGGGCGTATGAAAGCGATTTTTAGTGCAGTTCAATTAGGCCATAAACCAAAGCGCTACCTTTCAAAAGGTAAGATGGTCCACTATCCAGACCAGCCAGAACGCGTGCGCCGATTGCTGCAAGGAGTTCGCAAAGCTGAACTTGGTGTTCACGCTGCACGATCATTCTCAGAGAATAATTATGAAACCGTACATTCGGCCCGTTATGTCGATTTCCTTATGAATGGGTTTGATGAGTGGGCAAAACTGGATGATTCTTATGAAGAGATGATGCCATCAGTGCGCCCGGCACCTGGCCCGATAACTTATTCACCACATATTATTGGCCGCGCCGGTTGGCACCTTTCTGATTTTTCATGTCCCATCGTCAGTGATAGCTGGAAAGTGATAAAAGCCTCGGCTGATACGGCATTAACAGCAGCAAGTGCGGTAGCGGGCGGGGAACGAGCAGCCTATGCCTTATGCCGTCCACCGGGACATCACGCCCAACACGAAAGAGCAGGCGGGTTTTGTTACCTGAACAATGCCGCGCTGGCCGCTGCCCATTTACGAAAAACCAATGACAGGGTGTCAATTCTTGATATTGATGTTCACCACGGCAATGGCACCCAGCAAATTTTTTATCACCGCGCCGATGTGCAAACCGTTTCGATTCATGCAGATCCAAATGAATTTTATCCGTTCTATCAGGGCTATGCCGCCCAGGCTGGAATAAAAGAGGGCGAGGGGTTTAATCACAACATTGTAGTGCCAGTTAAAGCTGATGATATGACATGGCTGACAGGATTGGAAAAAGCCTTAAGTCTTGTTACAGACTATGCACCTGGTGCCTTGGTTCTTGCCCTTGGGCTTGATACGCATGAAACTGACCCGCTTGGCGGCGGTGCGGTGACAACACCGGCA
>JALWJW010000125.1 GCA_026996935.1 Hyphomicrobiales bacterium | reverse complement strand
CTAACAAAGCTGCTTATGAAAAAGCTGCACAGGACTTTTTTGATCACAATAAATCAAAAGACCTTATCGGAAATCCGCAAGTCAAAGTTAAAGTAGACTATGCAACCGGCACTATGTCTGTTTCAATCAATGCGGAGGTTCGAACGACAATTATGAAGGTCGTTGGATTTGACTCGATGAAGCTTACCAACAGCTTTGAAGGCGAAAGCAATGGTAGTAACGGAGAAGAAGCAACCGGCAGTTTTGGCACATCGGTTGCCCTGCCCGCTTTTACCCGTGAACACAAAGGCGAGATCGTTATGGTCATGGACTATTCAGGTTCCATGAACTGGTGGCTTGGTGGTGAACGCAAATACATCACCATGCGCGATCAGGCTGCCAAACTGGTTAGCGCGTTGTCGCAAGAAAAAACCAATGACTATGTAAAATTTGGCGTTGTACCATTTTCCTCTGAAGTCTTTGCAACGATGCCGAAAAAGTACTGGTATGGTTTTAAGGGCAATGGCAATCGTGCCAGTTGCACACGTGACCGCAAATACCCGTATAACTTAAGCGATTCCACACCAACAAACTTAAACAATAAACGGCACAAATCCAAGTTTGGCCAAGTGTATCAGCAATACAGCAACAACCCTAACCGCTGGGGTTTTTACCAGGGCTGGGAAAACTATCGCTATAATTGCGGCTCTTACAGCGGCTGGAGAAATCTTGAGGTTCAAGATCTAACAGACCAACACACTGACACTTATAACAAAATCCTGTCCATGTCGCCTTATGGGGGTACGCACATTGCGGTTGGAATGGAAATGGGCTTTCACTTATTGTCACCTCAGGCACCGTTCACCAATGGTGTCGCCTACAATACGGAAGATACAGAAAAAGCAATTATTCTGCTGACTGACGGGCAACAAACAACCAAAGCATTTGGTCCCGGAGGTGCTTACAGTTCCTATCAGGGTGAAGACAATCTTGAGACTTTATGCACAAATATTAAAGCCAAAGGCATCCGTATTTTGACCATTTCATATGACTTATACGATACTGATACAGAAACGCGACTTGAAAATTGCGCAACAAGTTCTGATGACTTTTATGATGCCAATACAAAAAATGAGTTGATCTCATCGTTTCAGGGCATCACCGCAAAACTTGCAAGAGATATGTTCCTGGCAAAATAATCTTCTACACAAATTCAACGGCCTTTCCTTAACAGAAAGGCCGTTTTTTGTTGTCTTGGCACGTTATTTGACATAGCTTGATAGCTCAAATCCAATGAGGGCTCAAATATGGCTGAACAAGTCAATAAAGGCCATTGTCAATGCGGGGCTGTCACCTTTGAAACAACAGGAAAGTTGCGTCCCGTTGTTGCCTGCCACTGCCGCGAATGCCGACGCATAACAGGAAACTTTATGGCTGCAACGGCCTCGTTGTTAAGCAATTTCAAATTAACTAATGATGCCGGGCTTAAATGGTTCCGCAGTAGCAAGCAGGCACGGCGCGGGTTTTGCTCACATTGCGGGACAAACCTGTTTTGGCAATATGACAACTCTGCAACCATTTCTATCACAGCCGGTACGATGAACGATGATGTAAAATTAGAGTTCTGGGGTCATATTTATGTCGGTGAAAAGGCTGATTATTACTCTATAAACCGCGATGAACTTCAATTTGAAACTCACAGCGATGATTATCCAGCATTTGATGACTAAATCTTTGTCAGATTTACAAACGGTCTTTTAGAACGCCAGATTCTTCGATGATTTCATTGACCATATGTTCGCGGCGATAGGCCATAATGTGAACACCGGCCACACCATTTATCCGACGCATTTTCTTAACCAGTTCGATGCATATTTCCTTACCCTCCCGGCCGGGGTTATCGGCGTTTTCCAAGCGTTCAATGACGCTATCGGGAATATGAATACCTGGTACATTGGTCCGCATCCAACGCGCAGCCTTTGCTGAGGCCAATGGGCCAACACCTGCAAGTATAAATACTTTTTTGTGTAGTCCTCTGGCTCTGACTTTTTCCATAAAACGCTCAAACCGATCGACATCAAATATGTAATTGGTCTGTATAAAGTCAGCACCAGCCTCGACCTTCTTTTCCAATCGATCAGCGCGCCATTCAAGCGGTTCAACACATGGGTTTTCTGCAGCACCTAAAAATATTTTTGGCGGGGTGGAGAGTTTGCGGCCAGATAAAAACACACCTTCATCGCGCATGGTTTTTAGAGTTCGCAACAGTGAAATACTGTCAAAATCAAACACAGCTTTTGCCCCTGGCTGATCGCCAACACCAACGCCATCACCAGTTAAACACAAGACCGCACCAACGCCCATGGCCGCTGCGCCAAGCACATCGCCTTGTATAGCAATGCGGTTGCGATCACGGCAGGAAATTTGAAAAACAACGCCTTGGCCGGCACGTGAAAGCAATGAACAAATGCCCATGGATGACATATGGCAATTGGCCCCTGATGCATCGGTGGCGTTAATCCCATCGGCCACCTCAATCAATGGTTCAGCGGCTTTTAACACATCGCGCGGGTCGGCAGAATCGGGTGGGTTAAGTTCTGATGTCACGGCAAAGTGCCCTGCCCTTAAAACTCGTTCCAGTTTGCTGGCTGAATAATGGCCTTTGGGTGGCAAAAGCGGTTCTTGCATCAAGGGGTCAAAAGGCTCTGGCGTTTGCACTTTAATCATTGCGAAGCTGCTTTATGGGTTTTGTGAACACTGGTTTGCTCAACAACAGCTTGTTCAGCTAATGCTGCTTTTGGCTCAGTGGCAAGCGGGGCAACGCCGGGGTGGTTTTTTCGCGCATCTGAAAAGGCATTGGCCATTTCGGCTTTTGCCAGATCAGGTCCACCCTGTTTTGCCTGCTGCTTTAATGAAAGTCGCAGCTCGGCCTTTTCTCTTACCACGCGCAACCAACTTGATGAGCCGGCAAGTTCGCGGTTTACTGGTGGTTGAACAGCCCTGATACGCTCAAGGCCTGATGTCATTCGACCTGCCCCGTTCCATGCTTCAACCCATACGCAGCGCATATGAGAATTAACCTCGCAAAAGCCTCCCTCGCGCACGCCGCCGCACGGGCCATTGCGCACGTTTTTAGGGCAATTCATCGGGCATGACATGCCCGTTGAAGACAACACACATTGCCCACACATCTGGCAGTCAAACAGAAAACCTTTGGTCAGTTTTTCTATTATTGCAACGGGCTTTTCCAGTCGATTGTAGCCCAATTTGTTTAGTATTGGATGCAGCAGCACAAAAAGGCTTTCTAAAACAGTATATGTCTTTTCAAACACGCGGGCATGGCGCGCACAAAATATACGTACTGAATACATATCCACCTCTTTAACTTGGCTGCACATTAATGAGTTCTGACCCCAAGAGTGTCCCGTCTGATGATTGTTAAGTGTGATTTACGCGACATAATGTGCACCAAGATCGACTTTTTAAAACAATATTGGCGAATCCGCGCATCTTAAAAAAACACTTCATATAAAGGTTTCTTTATGTCATAAGGTGTCATGTAAATTTTATGGATGAAAAACAATGTCTAAAACAACCTTGCAAGCACTGTTAGATGAGCGCGAATGGCTTTTGGCTGACGGGGCAACGGGAACAAACTTTTTTGATATGGGTTTGATGTCTGGTGACGCGCCAGAGATGTGGAACCTTGACCGCGAAGACTCCAAAAAAGTGCGAACTTTGCATCGCAAGTTCATTGAGTCCGGGTCTGACATTATTTTAACCAATACGTTTGGCGGCGGCCGTCATCGGTTAAAACTGCATGATGCACAAGATCAGGTTTTTGAAATCAACAAGGCGGCGGCACAATTGGCCCGGGCTGAAGCTGATAGCGTTGAACACCCTGTTATTGTCGCCGGTTCAATTGGCCCAACGGGTGAGATTTTCCAACCGATTGGTGAACTTTCGTACGAAGAAGGTGTTGCCTCATTTAAGGAACAGGCAGAAGGCTTAAAAGCTGGCGGTGTCGATGTTTTCTGGATTGAAACCATATCGGCAGAAGATGAAATGAAAGCCGCGATCGAAGGTTGTTCCGGATTGGGTTTGCCGATTGTTGGCACCATGAGTTTTGACACCAACGGACGCACTATGATGGGCATTACTCCTGAAGCATTTGCCGACTTTATGGCCAACGTAGCCGGCAATCCCATAGCAATGGGTGCCAATTGCGGCACGGGGGCATCTGAACTTATCGGCACGGTTTTGGGCATCACCAAAGCGCAACCTGATGCAATTGTTGTCGCTAAAGGTAATTGTGGAATCCCTGAATTTAAAGAGGGCGAGATTCATTATTCCGGCACCCCGGAACTGATGGCTGATTATGCCCGCCTTGCCCTTGATGCAGGCGCGCGCATTATTGGTGGTTGCTGTGGTACATCATATGACCATCTGGCCGCCATGCGCCAAGCTCTTGAAGGCTATAAAAAGCAGGAACGGCCAAGCATTGAAACCGTCGTTGAAAAGCTTGGTGAAGTTTCAGAAATTGCCAAATCGGGCGGTTGTGGCCATAATCACGGGGCAAAGCCTGCCGCACGCAAAGGTCGACGCCGGCGGCCAAGTGCTTAAATAAGAGTTTAGCCAAGGCTCAATAGGCTTTTGAAATGAAAGCGTTAAGTCGGTTTTTCCTAGCTACCTGCCGCAAAACGGTATGAACATTTACAATTTAGCGTTATCGTTGCTTTAATGGGCAAAATCTGGAGTGAGACATGAGTGACCAAGAAGACGACCTTGATCTAACAACATTGAACGATGAAGAACTTGTCGAGCAAATGCATGACGATCTTTATGATGGTCTGAAAGAAGAGATTGAAGAGGCTGTTCAGATCCTGCTCAAGCGCGGCTGGACACCTTATGATATTCTGACCAAATCGCTTGTGTCAGGCATGGCCATTGTCGGTATTGATTTCCGCGATGGAATTTTGTTTGTGCCAGAAGTTCTTTTAGCTGCCGGTGCCATGAAAGGCGGCATGGAGATCTTGCGGCCGCTGTTGATTGAAACAGGAGCACCTCGCCTTGGTAAAATGGTAATTGGTACCGTTAAAGGTGATATACACGACATTGGCAAAAACCTTGTAGGCATGATGATGGAAGGGGCTGGATTTGAGGTTATTGACCTTGGTATCAACAACCCTGTTGAGGATTATCTTGCCGCTATTGAAAAACACAAGCCCGACATTTTGGGCATGTCAGCGCTTTTAACCACCACCATGCCTTATATGAAAGTTGTCATTGATACGCTGATCGAAAAAGGCATTCGCGATGATTATACCGTACTGGTTGGCGGTGCAC
>JALWJW010000124.1 GCA_026996935.1 Hyphomicrobiales bacterium | reverse complement strand
GCGCAAACGCCATCAAATTGAAACCAGCGAACAAAACCTGTCCCGCTCGCAAGCTTTAGCGAAAATGGGTAGCTGGGTTATGGATTTAAAGTCGAATAATGTCGACTGGTCCGACAATATGTATGCTCTGATAGGTGTTCCAAAAACCAACAAAAACCTTAATCACAACTTTGAATCCCTCACTTCCATGATGGATAATTTAAATAAAGACAAGTGGTTTGAAGCTCTTGAGCAAGCCAAAGTGGGCCACGCAATTTCAGGACTTGAAGTTGAGTTCTGCGCACCCGAAGGCGAGCCTCAAATTTTAACCGTTCATATTGATTTAGAATACGGCATAGATGGAACTCCGACAAAATTACATGGCATTTGCCAAAACATCACCGAACAATCAATGCTGGAACGTAAGTTTTTACAAGCTCAAAAAATGGAGTCGGTTGGCCAGCTAACTGGTGGTATTGCCCATGATTTCAACAACTTAATGATGGTTGTTCTTGGTAATCTGCAACTACTTGAAAAACTGACCCGCGGCGATGATAAAGCAACATCACGCCTCAACACTGCCATTGATGCTGTCAATAAAGGCACCGAACTGACCAAGCGTTTGCTCGCATTTTCACGACAACAAACGCTGGAAACAGCCGCCTTTCCGGTTAATGATCTTGTTACTGACATGGAAGACATGCTTAACCGTGCCTTACGCGGCAGCATTGAGTTGCAAATCAAACCGGGTAAAAATGTCTGGAATGTAAAAGCTGACAAATCACAACTTGAAACAGCGGTTTTAAACCTCGTCATTAACGCCCGTGATGCTATGGGCGAAAGTGGTTCTTTAACGATTGAAACCTCAAACCAAACGCTAGACAAAGCATATACCAGAAAACACGAAGACGTTGTCCCTGGCGATTATGTTATGATTGCCGTTACTGATACAGGCCAAGGTATGCCGCCTGAAATCATCGACAAAGTTCTACAACCCTTCTTTACGACAAAAGCGGTCGGCGAAGGCAGCGGCCTCGGCTTGAGTATGATTTACGGCTTTGTCAAACAGTCTAAAGGTCATCTTGCAATTTATAGCGAAGTTGGTCACGGCACGACAATTCGAATTTATTTACCGCGCTGTATTGGTACTGATATTGAATGCGGTGAGGAATGCCAGCAACCACCACAAAATCAACCGTTTGCAGAAATAGTGCAACCAACAGAATCACAAGATCTGCCAAATGTGCAATCTCCTATAATACATGAAGCTGTCGAACAACAAACCGTGGAACAACAAGTTGAAAATCAACTTGCAAGCCAAGTCCAGGACACAACACCCTTAACATCAGATTCTGAAACAGAAACAATTGAAGTTAAAGACGTTATTAAAGCCATCACGCAAGAACCCACGAACGCCGACATTGAGCCGGAAATAACTGAACAGAAAGTAACTGAGCCAGAGTTTATGGTGCAAGATGAGGTTGAAGTTGATATAGAAATAAACAATGAACCGACAAATGACATCAGCGCACAAACGCAAGCAACAGAACCGACACAAGCACAAAGCAACATCACAAAAACACCGATTGTGCTCATTGCTGAAGACAACGACCCCGTACGCGATGTGGCTGTTGCGATGATTGAAGACATGGGTTACATCGTTCTTGATGCGCCCAATGGTGACAAAGCTCTCGATATTATCAAGCAACGCGATGACATCGACCTATTATTGTCAGATGTGGTTATGCCTGGCATGAACGGACCAGAATTGGCCGCCGAAGCGTTAAAGATTCGTCCCGACCTTAAAGTATTATTTGCCTCAGGCTATACTCAGGGCACGGCCGAAGAAATGCACGAGCTGCCTAACTTTATTGAATTAATCGACAAACCGTTCACCCAGCAGGACTTGACCGACAAGGTACGTGCCGCCGTAGAAGATCAGCTCAAGAAAAACGCCGCGTAAAAGATTTTCTCTTGCGCCCCAACCTTAGAATTGACATAGTTTATTGTTTTACGATAAACAATAATTACTGAACAGTTCAAATGGGGATATTTCAATGTCAAGAATTTCAAAAGTCGCAAAGCTGATGGCCTATATCACTCAAGGGTCTATCGGGTTATTAGTCATTGCTTTTATGTATGTTTGGTCAGACAAGTCCATCCGTACAGAGGTTTTATCCAAATATCTTATCGGCATTGACCAAAGCAATATCTCTATTCAATCACTATTTGGTGGGTTTCTTTTAAGCGCCATGCTCTTTAGCATGTTGATATATGGCCTTTACCAATGCCTGCAGTTTTTCAAACTCTATCGAAACAATGATATTTTTCCCGAAAAAAGTGGCGTTTATCTATCAAACTTTGGTCTGGCTTTGTGCCTTCTAAGTCCAACAACCATCCTTATACGCTCCATCTCATCAGTCATGTTTTCACTACAATTACCCCAGGGCCAACGCCACCTCATTGTATCAATTGAGGGAACAGACCTCTTAATCATCATTGTTGGCGGGCTGATATTTATGATTGGCCACATTTTAAACATCGCCAGAAGCGTTGCCGAAGAAAACAAACAGATTATTTGATAAATTGCACATTTAAACTTTACTTTTTAAACCAAGGCCTCAACCTGTTTAAACGCCCGCGCTAAATCATCTTCATTTCGGCCACGCAAAACAATATTTGCACCATAGCAACCCTTTTCGTGAAACGGGTAAGAGCCGATTGAAACATTTGGAAACTGGTCTTGGATTTGCGCCAATGGCACGGCCAAATCCCCCTCACCTTTTTCAATACGAACAGACTTTGACAGCACAACCGCACCGCCTTCAATCATGTCTGATACCGCCTCAAGCATTAAATTCATAATTTTAGGCACCCCCGCCATGACAAACACATTACCAATGTGAAAACCTGGCACTTTAATTTTATCACTATCGATTAACTCACCACCAACAGGCACCCGCGCCATACGCATACGCGCTTCATTGGCTTCCACCCCATTGGCCTCAAATAATTTGTGTAACATTTTTACAGCTTGTGGATGCTGTTCAATCTCAACCCCAAAAGCCTTGGCAATCGCATCAGCGGTAATATCATCATGGGTTGGCCCAATGCCACCTGTTGTAAAAACATAAGTATAACGCGCTCGTAACGCATTTACCGCCGCAACAATATCACTTTCATCATCACTCACTACACGCACTTCGCACAAGTCTACCCCGCGTTCAGTCAAAAATCTGGCAATTGAGGGAAAGTTGACATCTTGCGTTCGCCCCGACAACAATTCATCCCCAATGAGCAACAAACCCGCATTTGGATTATTCTTATTATTTTTGGGCAAGTTTTGTTCAGGCATGGTTCATCTGCTCAATGTTATAGAATGTGCGATATTTTATGAGGACACTCAAACCAACGCACGAGTATTTTCTCGACGCTAACATACGATTCTCGAAGGCAACAATATGACACGACAAAAAATTACCAAAATTTCAGCAATTTCTTTCATTGCTTTTGCAGGTTTAACCGGTTTGGCTTCAAACGCTCAAGCAGGTAAATCAATTTGGAACCACAATGGGTCACAAATGTTGCTGGAATCAAACGGAAACAGTCGTACTATTTCTTACCTTTACCCCCGCCGGGGCATTAGCGCCCAGCCCGGGCAAATTGTATTTCAGGGCCACCGTGTTGGAAACCGCTATGTCGGCACGGCCTACACCTTTCGAAGTGGCTGTCGACCCGCACCCTATAGCGTATCTGGCGTTTTAAAGTCTGAAACCCGCATAGTTCTGCGCGGAGCCTCTCCCAAACGCAGCGGTTGTCGTGTCATTGGCTATACCAACCGATCTGGCAATGCCCGATTAGTCTTTAGCTATTTGCGTAAACCATATGAAGAAGGCTATGGCACAGACAGCGACGAACCACGCTACACGCCTCCGCAGACACCTCAACAATCAGATAACCAGCCCGAAGGCCCACAAGGCAGCCCGGCCCAATATTTTGTCAAACGATTTGCTGGTGGAAAAATCACCTTTAAAGTTGAAGATCAGGACGCTCCGGCACAAACACCCATTCGCATTGATGCCACCGTACAATGCATTTCGGGCAAACGTGTGCAGGTTCTGAAAAATTTCCGCACCTGCGCCTTTGATGGCATTAATACCAACCGCGCAAACGCCAATGGTTTGACCTATAATATGCAATTGCGCGATTTTAAAAACGGCTCCTGTTCCGATCCGTTATAC
Source organism: Hyphomicrobiales bacterium (assembly GCA_026996935.1). GTDB lineage: Bacteria > Pseudomonadota > Alphaproteobacteria > Rhizobiales > Aestuariivirgaceae > JALWJW01. The sequence continues at coordinate 1,107 of JALWJW010000124.1, read as the reverse complement.
CAACCGGTTCTCGTGGAGGGCATTTGCCGCTAAACTGCTCTAATGAAATTTGAGTCGCCATTAATCGAGGGGCGTTTAATTAAACGATATAAACGCTTCCTCACCGATATTGAGTTGCCAGACGGCAGCCAAATCACCGCCTCTTGCCCCAATACCGGTTCGATGGCGGGCTTATTAGATCAAGGAAACCGTGTCTGGTGCTCGGTTTCTGACAATCCAAAACGCAAATATAAACATACTTGGGAATTGGTCGAATGTTCAGCCCTGCCCAATAAGCCCATGGTCGGCATCAATACCCACTTGCCAAACAAATTGGTCAGCCAGGCTATAGCAGATGGTTTAATTCCCCAGCTTAGCGATTACACATCATTGCGCCGCGAGGTAAAATACGGGGAAAACAGTCGCATAGACCTGTTACTTGAATCAGAATCTAAGCCACCATGTTATATCGAAATAAAAAATGTCACGCTTATCCGACAAACAGGTTTGGCCGAATTTCCTGACGCAATAACGACCCGCGGTGCCAGACATTTGCACGAATTGGCGAACATGGTCAAACAAGGTGCCCGCGCCGTGATGTTTTATCTCATTCAGCGCGACGATGCCGAACACTTTTGTTTGGCCAATGATATTGATCCAAAATACTTTAACGCTTACAATGAAGCACATCAGGCTGGCGTAGAAACACTGGCTTGGTCATGCAATCTGAGCCCGATACAAATCACGCTTGATCGACCAATTCCCATCCAGGCGCCAAAAGAAACAGAAAACAAATGAATTACGTAGATGCCTCAACCGTTCCCGTCATCAATAATGGACAGATTAAACTTCATGGACCAGAAGGTTTTGCAGGTATGCGCAAAGCAGGCCAATTGGCCGCTCAAGCTCTTGATGTTTTAGCTGACTACGTAAAACCGGGTGTAACCACGCAAAAGCTTGATGATGTGGTGTTCGAATTTGCCATGGACAATAACAGTTTGCCGGCAACTTTAAACTATCGCGGCTATACAAAATCGGTTTGCACATCTATCAATCATGTGGTTTGCCACGGCATCCCTAATGAAAAGCCTTTACGTGAAGGTGATATTGTCAATCTGGATATCACTT
>JALWJW010000123.1 GCA_026996935.1 Hyphomicrobiales bacterium | reverse complement strand
TGGCGAACATGCGTTGCGTCGTTACCCCAACGGCCAGGAGCGTTGCATTGCCTGTAAATTGTGTGAAGCAGTTTGCCCGGCTCAAGCCATTACCATTGAAGCAGGTCCGCGCGCCAATGACGGCACCCGTCGCACCACGCGCTACGATATTGATATGACAAAATGCATTTATTGCGGATTATGTCAGGAAGCCTGCCCGGTGGAAGCTATTGTTGAAGGACCAAATTTTGAATTTGCAACTGAAACCCGCGAAGAGCTTTTCTATAACAAAGAAAAACTCTTATCCAATGGTGACCGTTGGGAGCGAGAAATCGCAGCTAACATCGCCGCAGATGCGAAATACAGGTAAGGGAGCAACACTATGACATTCGCAGCTATGTTCTTTTACCTTTTTGCCACAATGATGATCGGTTCGGCCATCATGGTGATTTTTGCGCGAAATCCGGTACATTCAGTTTTGTTCCTGATTTTAACGTTCGTGAACGCATCAGGTCTGTTCGTTCTGATCGGGGCTGAGTTCTTAGCCATGATTTTGCTGGTGGTCTATGTCGGTGCCGTCGCGGTTTTATTCTTATTCGTGGTGATGATGCTTGATATTGATATCGTCAAAATGCGCGAAGGGTTTTTAAATTATATGCCGATAGGCTTGGCCATTGGTGCGATTCTTTTGGGTGAAATGGTGTTTGTTTATGGTTCCTGGACGATTGTGCCTGAAGCTATGAAGATGATTGTGTCACCAACCCCAACCGCTGACAGCATAACAAATACCCAGGCATTGGGCTTGTTGATATACACCAAATACATTTATTTTTTCCAGGCAGCCGGCATGGTTTTACTTGTCGCAATGATCGGTGCAATTGTGCTGACACTGCGTCATAAACCTCATGTCAAACGCCAGAACATCGCCGATCAGGTTGCACGTACGCCAAAAACAGCAATTGAGATCAAAGACGTTAAACCAGGCCAGGGACTTTAGAAAGATGAGCTTTAAAGGACAAAGATTATGACCATAGGACTTGGACATTATTTAACCGTTGCGGCGATCCTGTTTACGATCGGCATTTTCGGCATCTTTTTGAATCGTAAAAACGTCATTATTATTTTGATGTCAGTCGAATTGATGTTGCTGGCTGTAAATATCAATTTGATTGCTTTTTCAGCCTTTTTGAATGACATGGTCGGTCAGGTTTTCGCCTTGTTCGTGCTCACTGTTGCCGCGGCTGAAGCAGCCATTGGCTTGGCAATTCTGGTAACATACTTCCGTAATCGCGGTTCAATCGCGGTCGAAGATATTAAATTGATGAAGGGCTAAAGGCGATGGAAACCATAATCAAGCTTATTGTCTTTCTGCCCCTCATTGGTGCATTAATTGCCGGTTTTGGTGGTACACTGGTCTTTGCTAAAATTGGCAAAAAAGAACCCGCAACCATTGAACACGAAACTGGAGATCATCATTTTGAGGGCCCGACATGGCCGGCAAAACTAACGACATTGTTCTTATTGATTTCGGCCGCCTTGTCCTGGATTGTTTTCTTTGATGTTGCCATTGGCGGCCAAACATACAAAATTGTAGTGATGGATTGGATACATTCCGGCACATTTGCAGCAGATTGGACACTGCGAGTTGATACTCTGACCGCCGTTATGTTTGTCGTTGTTAATACTGTTTCATCATTAGTGCATGTGTATTCAAACGGCTATATGAGCCATGACCCACATCAACCGCGCTTTTTTGCATATTTGTCGCTCTTTACATTTGCCATGCTGATGCTGGTTACCGCTGATAATCTGCTGCAAATGTTTTTTGGTTGGGAAGGCGTGGGGCTGGCTTCCTATCTTCTCATTGGGTTCTGGTACAAAAAGCCGTCGGCCAACGCTGCGGCAATCAAAGCCTTTGTGGTAAACCGCGTGGGTGATTTTGGCTTCGCTCTTGGTATTTTTGCCACCTATAAGATTTTTGGCTCTATCGAATTTGATACAATTTTCAATGCCGCTGGAGAGCAGGCAGGTAAAACCATTCATTTCTTATGGGCTGATTGGGACACCATGACAGTCATTGCTCTGCTGTTGTTCATGGGGGCGATGGGTAAATCTGCCCAGTTTCTTTTGCACACATGGTTGCCCGATGCGATGGAAGGCCCAACGCCGGTGTCTGCATTAATTCATGCTGCAACCATGGTAACCGCCGGTGTTTTCCTTGTTGCTCGGATGTCACCTTTCTTTGAAGTGGCCCCTGTAGCTCAAACCTTTATTATTATAATCGGCGCGATTACCGCATTTTTTGCCGCCACCGTTGGCTTGGTTCAAAATGATATCAAACGAGTGATTGCGTATTCTACCTGTTCGCAATTGGGTTATATGTTTGTTGCCATGGGTGTTGGCGCATATGGTGTTGGCATTTTCCACCTGTTTACACACGCTTTCTTTAAAGCCTTATTGTTCTTAGGGTCAGGTTCGGTCATTCATGCCATGTCAGATGAACAAGACATGCGAAAAATGGGCGGTTTGGCTCCGCATTTGAAAAAAACCTACTGGATGATGGTTGTCGGCACTTTGGCCCTGACCGGGTTCCCGCTTACAGCCGGATTTTTCTCCAAAGATGCAATCATCGAAAGTGCCTTTGCTGCTAATACAGGGGTAGGAGAGTTTGGCTTCTGGTTGCTGGTTGTGGCTGCATTGTTCACTTCATTTTATTCATGGCGTCTGATTTTTATGACCTTTCATGGCAAACCACGCGCATCAAAAGAAGTCATGTCTCATGTGCATGAATCTCCAAGCTCAATGTTGGTGCCGCTTTATGTGCTGGCAGTTGGTGCCCTTGGTGCCGGTTATCTGTTTAAAGAAAAGTTCATCGGCCATGATGAGAGCTTGTTCTGGGGCACATCAATCTATCGAAATGCAGAGAATGAGGTTTTGCATGCAATGCATAATTTGCCTGAATGGGTCGCTTATGCGCCGCTCGTTGCAATGATTTTTGGTTTTGCCATTGCCTGGTTGTTCTATATTAAACGCACAGATTTGCCAGAACGTATCGCACAAAGAAACCAGCCTCTATACCAGTTCTTATTGAATAAATGGTATTTTGATGAATTATACGACCTTATATTTGTTCGCCCAATTATGTGGCTTGGCAGGTTCTTGTGGAAACAGGGCGATGGTCGTGTGATCGATGGCTTTGGGCCAAATGGTGTTGCGGCACGTGTTGCTGACATCACCGCCTTTATGACCAGACTACAAACTGGTTATGTTTATCATTATGCCTTTGCAATGCTGCTTGGTGTTGCCGGACTTATTACCTTCCTCATGTTTGCGAGTGTTAGCTGATGCCTGGATTTCCTATTTTATCAGCGCTGATCTTAATTCCAATTGTCGGTGCATTCTTTATTTTGGTCATTCGCGGTACGGATGAAGTCGCCAGCCGCAATATGCGCCATATTGCTTTAACGCTCACCATTATTAACTTTGTGGTGTCGTTGCCATTGTGGTTGAATTTTGATTATGACTCGGCCGCCTTCCAGTTCGAAGAGCAATACACCTGGGCCAGTGGTATCATGGGCTATCATGTGGGCGTTGATGGTATTTCAATGCCGTTTATTCTGCTCACCACATTTCTCATGCCATTGACTATTTTAGCAAGCTGGCATGTAAAGACCCGCGTTAAAGAATATATGATTGCCTTTCTGGTACTCGAAGCTCTTATGGTTGGTGTTTTCTCTGCGCTTGATCTGGTCTTGTTCTATGTGTTCTTTGAAGCAGGCCTCATTCCAATGTTCCTGATTATCGGGGTTTGGGGTGGCAAAAACCGCATTTATGCCAGCTTTAAATTTTTCTTATATACCTTGCTTGGTTCTGTCTTGATGATGGCCGCAATTATGGCGATGTACTGGCAGGCAGGGACCGCAGATATTGCAGAAATTTTGAAAAATCCTACCTTCCCGGCGGCAATGCAGACATGGTTATGGCTGGCTTTTTTTGCATCCTTTGCCGTCAAGCTGCCAATGTGGCCGGTTCATACATGGTTGCCCGATGCACACGTTGAAGCGCCAACAGCAGGTTCGGTTCTTTTGGCTGCGGTCCTGCTGAAAATGGGTGGTTATGGTTTTTTACGTTTCTCCTTGCCAATGTTCCCGCTTGCATCAGAATATTTTGCTCCGTTCATCTTTACACTTTCAGCCATAGGTATTGTTTACACATCACTTGTTGCGCTGCGCCAGGACGATATGAAAAAGCTGATTGCTTATTCTTCCATCGCGCATATGGGGTTTGTGACCATGGGTATTTTCACCCTGACACGTCAAGGTATTGATGGTGCTATCTTCCAGATGGTTTCACACGGGCTGGTTTCGGCTGCCTTGTTCTTGTGTGTGGGTGTAATTTATGACCGTATGCACACTCGTGAAATTGAGGCTTATGGTGGTTTGGTAAAACGGATGCCAGCCTATGCTTTTGTGTTCATGTTCTTCACTATGGCCAATGTTGGCTTGCCTGGAACATCAGGCTTTGTCGGTGAGTTTTTGACCCTTATGGCTGCATTTCAGGTTAATACCTGGGTGGCATTTTTTGCCACAACTGGCGTGATCCTGTCTGCATGTTATGCTCTCTGGCTGTATCGCCGTGTTGTCTTTGGTGTGCTTGATAAAGATAGTTTAAAAGCCATCACAGATTTATCAGGCCGGGAAGTGGTGATCTTTTTACCTCTCGTCGTTCTAACCATTTTGTTTGGCTTCTATCCGGCACCGATTTTGGACGTGCTATCCAGTTCAGTCGATCATCTTACTAATCAAATCAGTGTTGCGCTTGATGCAGCAGCCGCTGCTAGCTCGGCTGGCGTGAATTAAAGGTATAAAGCAATGATTGAAATTCTAAAATCTGCCGATGCCGTTGCCGCATTGCCCGAAATTATTCTTGCAGTTTCAGCAATGTTTTTGCTCATGCTTGGTTCTTTTAAAAAGGGCGAAAGCAGTGATTTGGTCAATTCGCTGTCTTTGCTTGCCTTGGCGATAACAGGCGGGGCGGTTATCCTGACAAATGGCGAAACACAAACCGCATTTCATGGTGTTTTCGTTGTTGACACATTTGGCCGCTATATGAAAATTTTGGCGTTGTTTGGTTCTGCTGCTGCTATCATCATGTCCGTTCAATTCATGAAATCGGCCAGAATTGCCAAGTTTGAATATCCAATTCTCATTCTTCTTGCCACTTTGGGCATGTTGATGATGATTTCTGCCAACGGCTTGATCGCTCTTTACATGGGCTTGGAATTACAGTCTTTGGCTCTTTATGTAATCGCGGCTATTAATCGGGATTCTTCTAAATCATCAGAAGCCGGC
>JALWJW010000122.1 GCA_026996935.1 Hyphomicrobiales bacterium | reverse complement strand
TCAATATCATAAGCATCTTCAACTTCCATAATGAAATCCATTACCGCAACAGAATCAATATTCAAATCTGTTGAAATATCGGTGGTTTCAGTCAACTCAATATTCTTGGTATTGAATTTTTGCAGCAAACTCGAAAGTTTATCAAAAATCTCTTTATCAGATGTGCTCATCTTGGCGATACTCCGTTCGTATAAATCTTTATTGTAATGCCTTTTAGCGTTCTGTTAGGCCCGCGGCAACCATCCGTTTTGCTGATACCACAAAAGAGTATCTCCAAAGCCCTGTTCAAACCCGATCTTGGGAGCCCACCCGTCAATATCACAAGGTACGGCCACCCAATCATCAAAATAAATCTCATTGACTTTTTTGCGCGAAAACACATCAGGTTTCTGCTGGATTTTAGCCCATACATCAGCAAACACAGCGGCAAATGAAACAATAAACCGGGGCAATAAAACCAACCCGATTTTACGCCCTTGCGCGCTCCCAGCTAAGGCTGTCATTTCTGACCATAAATAGCCCGATTGCTTACCATCTGAAATTTCAACAACATCATCAGGCACATCATCATTTTGCGCCAAACATACAAGAGCTGATACCAGATCCTTTACATGCACCCATGATATTTGCTGATGTTTTGTTCCCGGTAAAACCGCAACCCGTTGGGTTAGCGCCTTAATCAACGGCAATGTTGCTTTATCTCCTTCTCCATAAACCGCACATGGCCGCGCAATTATCAACCGCTCTTGAGGCAGAATATCCCTGACAGTCTTTTCCCCCGCATCTTTGCTCGCGGCATAGTGGGAAAGCTGTGGTTGGCGGGCCGCTAAAGATGAAACCAGAATAAACCGAGGCACATCAGCCTCAACCGCCGCCCGCGCCACATTTTTCGATCCTGTTTCATTAACATCAAAAAAATCCTGCCGCATCAGACCTGCAATCGCCCCGGCCACATGCACAACGCAATCAACACCATTGCAAAATGTTGCCAGAGCGTCCTGATTATTCAAATCACCTTCAACAATATCAAATTGTTTATCACCACCACCAAGCTTTTCCCGATCACGCACAAGCACCCGAACCTTATGCCCGTCTTTTTGCAAAGCTGAAACAAGGTGACTTCCAACAAACCCGGTCGCGCCCGTCACACCGATCAGTTTAGATGATGAACGTGAAACAGGCATAACTCACCTTGCAAATTTATAGAACCAACAACACAGTTGAAAACCGAGGCGCTTAGCCAACAGCAACAAGACGTGGCTGATCCATATCAAGTGGTTGAATTTCGCCAGAAAGGTATTTCGCCTTTGCGCCAGCCCGTGAAAGCTTACCCGATGATGTAAAAGGTAAGCTACGTGTGGGGACCAACACGATATTACATTCAACGCCAGCCGCGCGATGTACCAGGGTGCTTACCTCATGACGAATATGAGCGCGCCGTTCCGGGTCAGCAAACCGGCACTGCACGAGAACGGTAACGTGTTCCTCACCGTTTTCATCTTCAATACCAAACGCTGCGGCATCACCATCTTTAAGATCAGGCAATTGTTCTGCGGCCCACTCAAGGTCCTGCGGCCAGATATTGCGGCCATTATGCAAGATCAAATCTTTAGCCCGGCCCGTCAATACGATCTGTCCATCAAGCATATAGCCCATATCACCCGTATCCATAAAACCGTCAGAACCCATAATTTCTTCGGTAGCAGAATTATTGAGATAATACCCAGCCATAAGACTTGGGCCTTTGATCAACACATGACCAATTTCGCGTTCAGCAAGAACTTTGCCATCATCATTTCGCACAACAATCTCATGGCCCGGCATCGGCATGCCGCACGCCACAAATGAACGCACTTTTTCAGGGGCATTGAGTTTGTCAATTTCACTCGCAGGTTCAGCCCGACCCAATTCTTTCATTTTTGCACGATCAACCACATCCACAATCATTTCTTCTTCAAGCGGTGTGAATGTAACAGCAAGGGTTGATTCCGCCATGCCGTAGCTTGGATTAAAGGCCGTTGATTTAAAACCAGCCACTTTCAAGCGTTCGGTAAACTCACGCAAAACATCAGGGCGAACCATATCACCACCAATACCCGCAATTCGCCAACCAGATAAATCAAGTTCGTTGACAGCATCTTTAATGCGTCGCGATGCCAAGTCATAACCAAATGAGGGCGCGTAACATACCGTTGAGCGATTATCTGACATCAGCTTCAACCACAAAGCAGGACGACGGGCAAAGGCAGGTGTGGCCAAATAATCAACCGTTGTTTGCCCCATCATTGGTGACAGCAAAAAGCCAACCAACCCCATGTCGTGATAAAGTGGCAACCATGAAAACGCCCGATCATCCGGGCGCACTTTTAAGCCATGCTGTAAAATCATCCGCGTATTTGTTGTTGCCGCTTTTTGCGAAATCAGCACACCTTTTGGCGCAGATGTAGAACCAGATGAATATTGAATATAGGCCACATCATCCGCCTGAAACGGAACTAATTCACCATCTTCTTCAAGCTCCTGCAAAGATGTATGCGTTAAAATCATCCGCGTATTTGTGCGCCCTGCCGCTTCCCCAATCGCTTCTTTTGAAACATCAGGACCAATAATCGCAGAGGCATCGGCAGCATTGAGCATGCCTTCAATGCGAGATACATAGGCATCATGCCCGCCCATATTCATGGCATAGGGAACTGGACAAGGAATAAGGCCTGCATATTGGCAGGCAAAAAACGTAATAATAAAGGCAGGGCCAGTTTCTGCAACAATGGCAACACGTTCGCCACGTCGCAACCCGGCACGCAATAGTTTACGGGCAGTAGAGCGCGCTTTTGTACGCAACTCACGATAAGGCAACACATGCTCAAGCGCCCCTCGCGGCGCATAAAAATTCAAACCCGTATCACCATGAGCCGCATAATCAAGCCCTTCAGTGAGAGTAGAAAACTCTCCGGCAATCTGATTCATACCTGGTGTCCAACGCGGTGTTCTTTTTAATTCTTGTTGCTCAGCTTTAGTCACGCAAATAACCTTTTGTTTAAATTGTTAAAATTACCAAACTCAGTTTGCCAAGAAAATTTGTTGCGAAAAATTCCTGCTCAAACACCCAACCAAAATGCCCATAAATCTGTAAATAGCACTGTCATAGCCGGACATAAAATCAATTGGTGTTTCAGTTTGTAACAAACATTACAAACAACCTGTAAACTGCATTTTCTGCGGCAAATTGGCAAAAACAACAAAATCACCCTTGCCAGATCGACAATATAATGCACACTTATATTTCTAAAGTCTCTGGGGAGAGCGAGAATGGGGTGGGCAATTTTTAATGCCTTTATATTCGGGACGACACAATTCGTCCGCACACTGCGCAATTTTATCGCCACCCTTTTACTTGCCTTGACTGTATTTTTTCCAACATCAGTATTCGCAGATCAGGGATATGTAATTATTGGAATTGGCGGTGGCCCGAAAGCCCTTAACTCCTATCAAGGATTGATTTACGCCCCTATGGCTGGCCTTTCTGAATCAGGCCCCATTTTGCGCCTTTGGAACAAAGCCTATCGTTTTTCATATGACACGACGTTACCCGGCCCAACAAATGCAACGATAGATGCAATTGGCTTTAGTGTTGAAGTCCAGGCTGGATGGCAATATGCCAATAAAACAACCCGTATAGCCCTATATGGCGGTATCGTATGGCAAGATCATATTCTAACGCCATCAGATCCCGGATCCAATCTGACCAAAAGCCGTATTGGCTTTTCTGCAACTTTAGACGGGGAGTATAAATTCACAAACTCCCTCGGCATCATGGCCAACGGGCAATTTGTTCAGGGATTTAATCAATATTGGGCGCAATTAAAACCCTACTATAAAATGCCGACAAGCTGGAAAATCGGGCCAGATATCGCCCTGTTTGGCGGAAAAGGATACAGAACCACCCGCATTGGCATTTTCACCAGTGATTACAAATTAAACCTGTGGACCAATAAACAAATATACCTTGGCGCTAATGCAGGTGTTCAGCTCTCCTTAAAGGGAAAAAACTTCACACCCTATATTGGCATCAATAGCGGTTTTCTGTTTTAACGCCGCTTCTTAATCCGCTTGATCCGTGTACCCGGTTTAGCTTTTAAAACTTTGCGCCCTTTGGTCTCGGCTCCTTTTACAGATTTATTATATGACTTGCCACCTTTATCCGCTTTATCGCCCTTGCCCTTGCCTTTTTTATCAAACTTTCCGCCAGTTTTACCAGAAGGCTTGTCATCACGCCTTTTAAAGACAGGACGGTCACCAGGCTGGCCGCCGCTTTCAGCTTTATGCTTGCGCTCTTTAGGTTTACGAGGTTTATCATCAAAGGCAGGTTTGTTTTTACGTGGATCACGGGCAGGACCATCAAAGCCCTTTTTATCGCGTTTTTCAAATAACTTACGATCATCGCGCTTATAGCCAGACGATTGATCGTCTCGCGTGTCACGCCTTGGTCTTTCATCTCGTTCAGCTCGCGCTGGACGTTCTGCGCGTGCTGGCCTTTCAAAACCACGATCGCCACCGCGACTTCCTCTATCACGATTACCACCATCACGACCCCGGCTACCACGATCTCGGCCACCACCGCCAGATCGCTCACCAGATCGACCACCTGAACCACCAGATGAGAATTTAGGCTTCTCATCCAATTTGGTCAAGCTAACAGACTTCTCAACCTTACGGCTCGGCCCAACAGATTCCAGCAATTGCTCAACCGCATCAGGGGCTACTTCCACATAAGTCTCATTCTGCTCAATTTTAATCGCACCAATTTCATTCTTGGTAATGTGACCGGCACGGCAAAGCATCGGTAACAACCAACGCGGTTCTGCATTATGCTTGCGCCCAACCGATAAAGAAAACCAGACACCATTTTCAAAATCTACCCGAGGTTTACGTTCGGCCCGTTCGCCGCGTTCGCCTCTGCCACCACGCTCACCTCTGCCGCCACGATCGCCCCTTTCCCCGCGCTCACGCCTATCAGGTGCACGATCAAGCAATTCTTCAGGTGCTGATTTACCTTTTCGATATAAACGGCCAAAGGCTGCCGCAACCTGTTCAGCACCATGACGCTCCAAAAGTTCAGCAACGAACACCTGCTCGTCATCAGTAAGAGGCATCTCCAGCATCGGGTCTTCCATCACCCGTTCATTATCACGCTTAAGCACATCTTCAACAGATGGCGGCTTTGTCCAGTCAGCACTGATTTTTGCGCTCTTTAACAAACGTTCAGTGCGCCTTTGCGCGTTATAAGGAACAAGCAATGCACTCACCCCTTTTCGGCCCGCACGGCCTGTGCGGCCTGAACGGTGCAATAAGGATTCAGCATTTTTAGGTAAATCGGCATGAATAACCAATTCAAGATTGGGTAAATCAATACCGCGCGCGGCAACATCTGTTGCGATACAAACTTGCGCGCGACCATCGCGCATGGCTTGCAACGCATGACTGCGTTCATTCTGGCTCAACTCACCAGAAAGCGCCACAACCGAAAACCCACGATTGGCAAAACGGCTGGTCAAGTGATTAACCGCCACCCGTGTGTTACAAAACACAATCGCGTTTTTGGCTTCATAAAACCTTAAAATATTCACGATTGCATTTTGTGTATCATTAGGAGCCAACGTATAGGCTTTGTATTCAATATCAACATGCTGCTTGGTATCAGATACAGTTTTCACCCGAACAGCATCACGCTGATAACGCTTGGCTAACGCCCCGATACCGCGCGGAACCGTGGCAGAAAACATCAATGTTCTGCGCTCTTTTGGTGATGCATCTAAGATATATTCAAGATCATCGCGAAAGCCCATATCGAGCATTTCATCAGCTTCATCAAGCACTACAACCTGCATCTCGGACAAATCAAGCGAGCCGCGCTCAACGTGATCGCGCAAACGACCGGGCGTTCCAACAACAATATGAACACCGCGGTTTAGATTACGCCGCTCGGTGCGCATATCCATCCCGCCAACACACGTGGCAATTGAAACACCCGTCATTTCATAAAGCCATTCAAGCTCGCGTTTGACCTGCAAAGCCAATTCACGCGTTGGCGCAATAGCTAATGCCATTGGCAAATCAGCGCGACCAAACTTTTCTTTACCTTCAAGCAAAGTTGGTGCAATCGCCATACCAAAGGCAACCGTTTTACCCGAGCCGGTCTGGGCTGACACAAGCATGTCTTTATCAGCCAGTTCAGGCTCAATTACTGCTTTTTGCACCGGGGTTAATTCTTCATAGCCGCGCTTTTCTAGCGCTGCATTAAGCGCTGGAACAACACCATCAAAACTGGTCATATCGTGTCTTTCTGAAAACCTTCGGAGACGCGAAACAAAGATACTAGACAAGATCGCGGCTCATTGCCGATACATATTCCACGGCAATTATAATAATAAAGTCCTTCCTTTAACGCTAAGTACAACAAATGTACAGTACTCATGTAAAGCAAAGTTAATTTAACTGGTCACAAGAATGCCCGCTCAACAAACCACCAGGCAGCAATTATCGCAATGATTAATGAAGCAGGAATAGTGATATATTTTCGATAATACGGCTTATCCCCAAACCAAATACCAACCGTCATAAAGCAAACAGCAATAACCGTTAGCTGGCCAATTTCAACACCGATATTAAAGCCAATCAGCCCTGAAGCGAAATTTGATGCCTGCAAACCAAGTTCTGACAAAACACTGGCAAACCCAAGCCCATGCAACAATCCAAACAAAAACACAATCAACGGCCGCCATTTTGTCAAATGTGCCGTAAAAATATTTTCCACCGCCACATATACAATCGATGCGGCAATCAACGGTTCAACAATAGCCGATGGCGCTGAAATTACACCAGCCATTGCAAGACCAAGGGTCATCGTATGTGCTATCGTAAAAGCACTGATTTGCCACAGCAGGCTGGACAATCTTGTGCTCAGTAAAAACAACCCAATCACAAACAGAATGTGATCAATCCCTTTGGGGATAATATGTTGAAAGCCAAGTTCGATATATTGAACAAAAACATCCCATTGGCCTACGACAACAAAATCCCTGATATTAATCAACTTGCTAGTTGCGCCAGCTTTGACAACTTCGGCAAAAACCGTTTTCGTTTCTTGTGACGCTTGATCAATGCCCTTCACCCGAACAACACTATTGCCAAAAGATTTATCCCATCTCCAGGTGACCTTACTGGCCCCCTTAGGCAACACGCCGCTTAGTTTTAAAGTGCTCGCTCTCGACAACTTAATATTGCCAACTCTAGGGATTATAACATCGTCTATACTCAACCCAATTTTACGATCATGAGAGGTTATCTTAATGGCCTCTAAAAACGATACTTTCTGCTTGTTAAAAACACGCCGCAATTGCTCAGCACTCAGTAAGCGAAGTCGATTATACTCATTGGCATTTTTGGATTCTGATGTATCTTTATGACCTGCCCCAACTTTAGCTATTACCGCTTCAAGGTTTAACCTGATCTCAACATCAATATTGCCATTATTTTTAATCACAAGATCAACAATACTGGGGCGAATTTCATGCGCCATCGCGCTTGTCCACCACACCATCATCGACAACAACACTGTGACAAGTATTTTCAAAAACATTTTGACAACGCCCGCCATAATAGTCTCCAAACAATATTGAAAATGCTTCATATAGATCAGGGCAAATGCCTATAGACTAACCGTTCAGGATACAAGATGGATTTTTTAAAATCATTTCACAAACTATTTATCACGTTGATACTATTGGTTTTATCATCACCTTCCCATGCTCACGAGTTTTGGATAGAACCCATTCAACCATCAGCAAAAGCAAAAACAAAAATCACCGCTCACCTTCGTGTGGGTCAGGATTTTAATGGTGAAGCACTTTATTATTTACCAAGAAATTTTCAAAAACTTCTGCTGACAGATGCGTTGGGAACTCGCAAAGTTGTGCGTGTTATTGGTGATTTTCCTGTCTTTGACCAAGCTGTAAAAGCCCAGGGTTTGCAAATTTTAACACATCTGTCCACGCCCACTAAGATCACCTATAAAACCGATAAAAAATTTAAACAATTCCTAACAAACACCGGTCTGGATTGGGTCTATAAAGCCCACATCAAAGCAGGCTTTCCACTTACAGATTTCTCTGAAACTTTCATTCGTTATGCCAAAGCCCTGGTCAATCGCGGCATCCCGTCAGGCAATGATAAAAAAATCGGTTTACCATTTGAAATCATCTCCCAACAAAACCCTTATCAACTCAAACTAACGGACGATAAAGGGTTCCTAAAAGTACAACTTCTTTGGCAAAACAAACCCTTTGCCAATGCACAAATGTCAATCTTTGAAAAACCGGCCCAAAACAAATCAACAACAGATAGCTCTGGTCAGCAGGATTATCAGGATTCAACCCTGATTAAACTGCGAACTGACGAAAACGGCTTCTTACAAGTCCCGGTTAAAGCCAACAAATCATACATGTTAAATGCCGTACAAATGACCCGTGACACATCCGATAGCGGTGCTATTTGGCAAAGCCATTGGGCTTCTTTGACCTTTACTATATTACCGTGAAAGCCGAACCGAACGATAACGATGCGCGTATGAGCCTTCTGCCAGCAGGGCATCAAACAACTCATCAACCAGATGTACTCTGGGATTATCTTTTCGTTGCAAAATGCCAAGTTCACGCGATAAAGGCGGGGAACCAAACCCCACATGCTTAAGGTTTGACGGGAACGGATTGGCAATATTGCGCCATGGCACAATCGACACGCCAAGACCATTAGCTACCAGACTAAACACCCCATCAAGTGTCTCAACATCCATGGTCGTCGTCACATCAATGTTACGCCGAGAAAGCTCGGCATCAATCAATTTACCTACCCACGCATAGCGTTCAAAACGAATATAAGGATGGCTCTTTAACAGCGTTTCATCATCACTCACATCAACATCATGAGGCACAATAACCGCCAGCGGTTCGGTGCAATATGTTTTCCATGTCAATTGCGGGGCCACCATTTCCGGCTGCACCGTCAAGGCAGCATCAAGCGTCCCCTTTTTAAGCATATCGTCTAACTCATGAGACAAACCGGTAGTCAATTTAATCCGCAATCGTGGTTGAGTTTTGCGCAATCGTTTCAACGCCCCCGGCAAAACACCCGACACAACCGTTGGAATAACCCCCAATTGCAAAGCACCGCTCAAAGCATCCTGAGTCATTTTCTCAGTTAAACGCTCCCAGCTTAAAACCGCCTCGCGCGCCCGCCCGGCAAATTGCATACCTTCCCTGGTCAATTGCGGAGGCCGTTTGGTGCGATCAAACAACGAAATATTAAATTCTTCTTCCAGCGCTTTAATTTGCAAGCTGACACCAGATGTTGACAAACCAATCACCTGAGCCGCTGCCGCAAAGCCACGATTATCAATAATCGCAAGAAACGTTTTGAGGGTCTTAACGTCCATATTTTATAACGCTTGTTGACAGTTTAAAAACATTGTGAAAACCATATCCACATACACAAAACTTAAGTCAAAAACAATGTCACAAACACGCAAAGTCACAATTTAGCGTAAACATACTTAAGAGCAAGATTTCTTAACTTCTTTTCAAACCTTTGAAGTGCCTTGATGAAAAAGTCAAACAGAGCTTGATATTATCACCCGATAATCAATACAAGCTGACTCCACCCTGCCATATCACTTTGCTTGCCGCATCGCTTCAACCAGATGATACTTACAAAATTGAGGCACTCACTACCAGCCAGCCCAGCTCTTGCTTTGCAAAATGAATGAAAGATCATTTCAAGATTTCAGGCGAAAAAAACGACCAGCGGCACAAGCCACTTCCTGGCTGCCTCAAAATCCCCGCCCTTTTAGAATTCAACAAAACCGTCGCCCATGAAAACGAATTTACTCAACCTGAATTGATTTTAAATACACCATCAGGTTATCGATACGTTTATTTACCTGTTTTTCGATGGTTATGCGATCTTCCTGCAACAAACCGCCTGCGGTCGCTTGCAGAGCAAACCAGCGCCCCCACACAGGCATTTTTGAGGTGCCATGGGCGCGAGGCATTGAACGGCCATCGATATAGGCTTTCAACCATGCCCGATCAAATTTGCCATGATGCTTTTCAATCAAGGTCAGGTTGGCCGGTTTCGTTGCCAATTCAACAGCAACCGGCCCATCACCCTCCCCTTTCGCCCCATGACAAGGCGCACAATATTCAGTGAAATCTTTTTTACCCGGCTTAACCTGACCAGCCATGGTATTTACCGAAAAAGCAACCAGACCAACGCCAAACAAAATACTCGCAACAGTTTTGGAAACAACCATTTTTGAAAACATAACAATCTCCTTTGGGTTCTATATTCAAACTACGCCCACCCCAAAACCAATCAATTGACCAAAGTCATATTTGGTCATGCAGGCACCGTTGCAGCAACAGTTTTCCTTTCACTCACCGTTTTAAACCATGCGGTTAACACTTCACGCCCTTTTCGCCATTCTAAATCACCATGGCGCAAATCAAGATAACCAAGAGCGCAAACCGTTGTAATATCACCCAAATCAAATCGATCACCAGCACCAGCCACATCGTCTTCCATAGCATCAAGCCCGCGAAAAATAGCATTTTGCCAGCGCGCCAACCACAAGTCCGAGCATTGTTCGCGCGGCTTCAATCGCTCCATCGTGCGACTAAAACTGGCATCAAGCACCCCATCTCCTAGCGCTTGACGACGCAAACAATCCCAGCGCTCATCACCTTGCGCGGGAACAAATTTATGCCCGTTTTGCGCATCAATAAACTCGCAAATAACCGGGCTGTCATAAAGACTATGCCTATCTTCAAACACCAGACAAGGCACTTTTCCAATCGGATTAGAAATGTGCAAATCTTGCGGGTCTTCCATCGGAGCCTTATTAGAAATACCAATTTGATTCTCTAACCCAAGCTCTAAAATAAGAATATGAGCTTTACGACCATAAGGCGTTGTGGGTGAAGTATACAATTTCATTGTCATATATCCTTTTGCTGAGAACCAACCATTCGAGTAAAAATAACCAAAGTAATAAAACCAATTAATTCAGCCAGACCACCAAGACCAAACAACGGTTGATAAGAGTGAATAATACCATAAAGACCGGCCATACCTGCGGCTCCAATAAACTGACCAATCGCAAATACTGCCGTCATTACACCCCAGGCCTGCGTCATGTTTTCAGGGCCAACCAGCTCTAAAGTTCGGGTTGAAATCAACATGACAACACCAGGCACCAAAGCCCCAACAACAAAAGCCGATAACACAATAACGGTTTGATTCCCCGTAAACATGACAACTAAAATAGCCAGCGCTTTAACGAGAAAAACAAATTCAAGGCTCAACTGACTACCAAATAGTTTGCGAACAATAGTTGCTGTCAACGCCCCGACAACCCCGCCCAAGCCAAATATTGCCCAAAAATACCCGCCACTCTCAACCCCAAACCCCAGTTCATTTGAAACAAAGTCAGACAAATAAACCGTGTGCGGAATAAACCCGATCGCATCAAAACAATAAGCTATTAGCAATCCAATAAAAGGTGTCGTAAACAAAGACTTCTCAGATCCTTGCGCAACACCATTCAACGGCCCCTGCGCCCATCCTGCCCATCCCACTTTACCCACAACAAGAGCCACAACAGACAAAAGACTGCTGGCAACCATCACGTTAAAAACTGCCGATAAACTGACAATGCTCCCTGCGATAACAATGCCGATACCAATACCTGTAAACACTACACCGGCAGCCATTCCGCGCTGCTCTGGCCCAAACCGCGACAACACAATGGCAGGACCAAGCACCATCAGGCAGGCCCCGGCAAAATTCATAACAACCCGAGTGAACAAACTGGCAAAGTAGCCAGCCAGCAGTCCTTCTAAAACAAGCCCAAAAGCAACTATCACAAAACAACTATGGATTACCCGCTCAGCCCCAAAACGCCGGGCTAATCCATGCGCAAAAACAGCGCCAAGAAAGTATGCCATCATCATAAATGTTGCGATAATAGTGATGTTTTGGGAGCTGATTATACTCTGATCCACATACAGCGCCGAAAGCGGGGTGAACGAAAACCGCGCAAAGCCTATCCCCATCATCGTTGCAGCAATTCCAGGAATGAGGCCCTTGAAATCCCTCATTTGAGATCAGCTTTTATTTTATATGAGCTTAAAAGCTCGATCGCCCCACTGGTGGCCAAATTTACAGCCTCATCATTATTTAAAGACTTGGAAACCACATAGCCGCCCTGAATAGAAGAGATAATCAGATGTGCAATGGCCTCAACAGGCATTTGCTCTCTAAACACACCCTGATCGATGCCTTCTTTAAGAGTTCGCTTTACCTGTCCCAAAACAAATGAAAAATACGCTTCCAGCGGCGCGCGTAAATTTTCATCAAGAAAAGCTTTTTCATTTGCCAACCGACCAAGTTTGCAGCCAAGAAGCCCATGACGCTTTCGGCTTAAAAACTGCTCAATCTTTTTATCAGGTGTCATATTTTCATTATCGAAAACAGATTTTGCTGTCTTACATAATTCATCAGCCACCCCATCAAGCACCGTGCGCGCCAATGCAGGTTTCCCGGAAAAGTGATGATATAAACTGCCCTTGCCAGCGCCCGAAAGTTTTAAAACCTTCCCCGGACTCATCGCTTCATAACCTTCGAGATACAACAAGGTCTGCGCAGCTTTAATAATTTTTTCTCTGGTTGATGAGTTTGTCATTTTACATACATACTAGTTGGTACAAAATTATTTTTAGCGGTTTTATCATGAAAACACAAGAGCTTACACATATACGGGTAATTAACCTGACTTTGCTATGGTGCAATAAATCTTAACGAGGGCAAAATAGATGGCGTTTGGTACATTCTCAAATCTGACAGCAGGCAATTCTCAACACAGCAAAACCGCAACGCCTCAGGCCACGAACCCCGTCGCACCGCCCCCTCAACAACCAGCACACTTACAAACACCAATAACGCAACAAACAGCCAGGCATGTCCCGCCACAAGCACCTCTACAAGCCCCGGCCAACTCTCCAGCCCCTGTTCAACATACGCCAGCACAACAAGCCCATCCAGCCCCCGTTCAAGAACGCCGCGCACGGGACCAGCCCGAAAACAGACTACTCGGCCATGTTATTGCCGTTGATGGCGGGTATGCCACACTGGTTGCTTCAGCCATTAACCCCAGTGCCGATAGCACCGGCTTTTGGACCATAGGTCGCCTCATTTCCATTTCAGTTGGCAACAGTCGAATTGTTGGCCTGGTCTATAAAATAGAAACAGCCCAAGATACCTGGAGTCAAAAATCCCACAACGCAATGAAAGTTCAAATTGAACTTGTGGGTGAAATTTCTCAATCACCTCAAGGCCAATTATCATTCAGCCGCGGCATTAATGTTTACCCGCCTTTGGGTTCAATAGCTCACAATATCCGGGCAGGAGATCTTGCTGTCATCCACAACCCGATCGACCGTCAAACCGCGATTATAGGTTCTCTGTCACAAGACGAATCTATTCCGGCAGTTGTTTGTATTGACGATATGATCAAACGTCATTTTGCAATTGTCGGCTCAACCGGCACAGGCAAGTCCACCACCGTTTCATTGCTCATGCGAAAAATCATCGAAGCACGACCCAATTTACGCATTCTCATTCTGGATCCTCATAATGAATATGCCAGCGCCTTTAAAGATGAGTCAGTCACCATTTCAACCGACACGCTTGAACTACCTTTCTGGCTCTTTCAACAAGAAGAGTTTTGCGAAGTGGTGTTTCGTGATCGCGATGGCGTTGAAGAAGAAATTGACTGCCTGCGCGATCTCATTCCCCAGGCTAAACAACGCTTTGCAAAAAAAATTCAACAACCCAGTTCTTTGCTCAAATCTTCCGGCCCCAATCAAACCATTACCGCCGACACCCCGGTGCCTTACCGCATGTCTGATTTATTGGCATTAATGGAAGAGGAAATTGGCTGCCTTGATGCAGCGCACAACAGGTTGGTGTTAAAATCTCTTAAAAATCGTCTGGAATCACTCATTGCTGATCCACGCTATCGCTTTATGTTCTCGCAACGCACCGTTGAAGACAATATGGAAAAAGTCATCGCAAACATTTTCCGAGTCCCAATCAACAATCGCCCCATCACCACTTTCCAACTGACAGGTATCCCATCTGAAGTAGTAAATTCAGTCGTAGCAGTCTTATCACGTATGGCCTTTGATTTAGCGGTATGGAGCAAAGGCAAATGCGAAGTTCTGGTGATGTGTGAAGAAGCACACCGTTATGTCCCTCACGATCATCGTCAAGGTTTTGGCCCAACAAGACGCGCTCTTGCCCGCATCGCCAAAGAGGGTCGAAAATACGGTGCCTATCTCGGCATTGTCACTCAACGCCCAGGTGAACTTGATCCAACAATTTTATCGCAATGTTCAACCGTGTTTGCCATGCGTTTGTCAAATGATGGCGATCAGGATATTATCCGTTCAGCCATACCTGACTCATCAGCCAGCACCATGAGTTTCTTATCATCAATTGGCAACCGCGAAGCCATTGCCTTTGGCGAAGGCATTGCAACGCCAATGCGTATGAAGTTTTCAACCCTACCTACACAACATATCCCCGGTAGCCGCGAAAACGAAGACAGTCAGGGACTACCGATAAATGGCGATCAAATTTCTTTATCTTCCATTATTGATGGCATGAGAAATATTCACACGCGTAAATAAACCAAGGTCCAAAACCATGTTCCTTTTTATCGCAAAAGCAACACCATTCAAACGCGACTAGGTTTAACGACAAAATTTACACGACGGAGAAATCAGAACATGGCGGGTTTATGGAAGGGTTTTGCGACATTCATATCCAATATGCGTCGCCCCAACGACGACATACCCGCCAATGAATTTGTCGAAAAAGCCCTTGAAGCAGATAAAAAAGACGGATTGCGCCTTGCCGTAAAAGCACGCTTCTTCGCCCTTCTGACCATTGCCATACTCATCATTTATATCAATCCTCGCTGGACTGTTATCTATTTTCTGGGACTATTAGCGCTTTTTGGCCTCATCGGCTGGGCGCAATTAAAAGTTGGGAAATCAGGCGTTTCACGCAGCGAACTGTTCTTGATGTTTTGCGACATCACCCTTCTCACCATCATTACGGTTATTCCCAACCCGCTCGAACCACTTAACTGGCCCCCGGCACTTCAATATCGCTTTGAAAACTTCATATATTTCTTTGTTCTTTTGGCTGCTGCCTCACTGGCCTATTCCTGGCGAACTTTGATTGCCATGTCCACATGGACCGCAGCAATTTGGCTGCTCGGTCTCGGTTGGATCATATGGCAACCTGATGGCCTGGTTGAGGTTAACCGCCAATTGATCAATGTAGTGAAAAACTATGATGTTCTTATCCCTTTTGTTGATCTCAATGATCCTGGTATTTCGCTGCGCATTCAAGAAGTTGTCGTCTTCATCATTGTGGGATTCATTTTAGCTTTGAACGGCCGCCGTTCTAAACGATTATTACTGCAACA
Organism: Hyphomicrobiales bacterium; assembly: GCA_026996935.1. Lineage (GTDB taxonomy): Bacteria > Pseudomonadota > Alphaproteobacteria > Rhizobiales > Aestuariivirgaceae > JALWJW01. Next base: position 4,434 of record JALWJW010000122.1, on the reverse strand, counting down.
GGCAGAAACCTTGCGTGAGCATCATAATTTAGCCCGCTATTTCTCACCTACCGTAGTGGCAGAACTCGCCCAAAACGATCAGCCATTAAAAGAAATACGCAAACAAAAAATTGCTGTACTTTTTGTTGACATTATAGGCTTCACCACCATGTCACAAAAACTACCACCAGAAGAAACCATTGCCCTTTTAAGAGAGTTTTTAGGAGCAATGGAAAATGAAGTATTTAAACACAATGGCACCTTAGACAAGTTTTTGGGCGACGGCCTAATGGCAACATTTGGCACGCCATACCCCTCAAATAAAGATGCTTCGAACGCCCTTGCGTGCGCCAATAAAATGATTAAAGCATTAAATGGGATAAACGAAAAACGCCAAGCCCAAGGCAGCGAAATCATTCGCGCCGGCTTTGGCCTACACTACGGCAATGTTGTCATGGGTGACATTGGCTCCAATCGAATGGAATTTGCCGTCATTGGCAATACTGTCAACACCGCAGCACGATTAGAAAATTTAAATCGAAAACTTAACTGTACGCTGACCGTTAGTGATGCTTTACTATCCCAAGCCATAAACGAAACAGGTGATGAAACATTACAACGTCAGTTCAAAAATCACACCACCCAACATATTCGCGGCTTTGAGCAGAAAATTAAAGTGTGGACTAAATAATCATACGCCCATTTGGAGGTAGAGATGGACCTAACAATCAACGGTAAAAAAATCACCATCGATGCTGAACCCGATATGCCGTTATTATGGGCCATACGTGATATTGTTGGTTTAAAGGGGACAAAATTTGGCTGCGGTATTGCAGCATGCGGTGCCTGCACTGTTTTAATGAACGGCGAACCTATCCGCTCATGTTCAACCCCATTATCAGATGTTGAAGGTGATATCACCACCATTGAAGGCATCGCTGCGGGCGATACACTTCATGCAGTTCAACAGGCATGGCTTGACCATCAGGTACCGCAATGCGGTTATTGCCAATCGGGCCAAATCGTCAGCGCAGTATCGCTTTTGAACGCCAACCCCGCCCCAACCAATGACGACATTGATGAACACATGGCAGGCAACATGTGCCGCTGTGGCACCTATGTTCGTATCCGCGCCGCCATCCACGATGCCGCCAAACAATTGGCGAAAGGATAAAAGATATGGGGAAACTTAAAACAATTACCAAACGCGCCTTCTTAATTGGTACCGCGGCTATCGCCAGTGGGGTGGCCTTTGGCTATTACCAATACAACAAACCTTACCCCAACCCTTTGGATAAAGATTTGGCAGAAGGCGAAACCACTTTTAATCCCTATCTCAAAATCACATCTGACAACCAGATCACTATCATCACACCGCGCGCTGAAATGGGTCAGGGTGTCACGACCACTCTTGCAGCATTAGTGGCTGAAGAACTCGAAGTTGATTTAACCTCAATCAAAGTTGAGCATGGCCCCGCTGGTTGGGCTTACTACAATCATGCAGCTTTGGAAGCATCGGTGCCCTTTGCTGACTTTAACCGTTCAATTCTGGCCAACAGCTTTCGCACATCACAAAAAATTGCCGCCAAGTTTTTGGGCATTCAAGCAACAGGTGGCTCCTCCTCAATTATCGATGCCTTTGACAAAATGCGCTTAGCCGGGGCCACTGCCCGTGCCGTTATGCTCAAAGCAGCCCAAAAGCAATTCAACACAAAAATAGAAAACCTTTCCACTGAAGACGGCACGATAATAGACAACACTTCAGGTAAAAGCCTTACCTATGGCCAGCTTGCCAAAACAGCGGCAACACTAACCCCGCCCAATGACATCAAACTTAAACCACCTGGCAAATGGAAAATCCTTGGCAAATCTCAAAAACGCAAAGACTTGCCAGCCAAAGTCAATGGCACCGCTATTTTTGGAATTGACATTGATTTACCTGATATGGTTCACGCCACCATACGCATGTCACCACGCTTTGGTGCCAAGCTAAAATCCCACGACCAAACCAAAGCGATGAAAATGCGCGGTGTTGAAAAAGTCATTGATCTGGGGAACGGTGTCGGTGTTTTGGCCGATAACACATGGCGCGCATTTGAGGCCGCCAAAACCTTAGATCTAAAATGGCACCAAGCCACCTATCCCACCGATACAGATGGCATTTTCAAAAAACTGGCAACAGGGTTTGAGCAAGCAGACGGATGGACCATGCGTGATGATGGCGACACATCAGGGGCAACTGAAATTAGTGGTGAATACAAAGCCCCCTATTTAGCCCATACCTGCATGGAACCAATGAACGCCACAGCGCAATGGAAAGATGGCAAACTCACACTTTGGCTCGGCACTCAAGCACCAACACTTTTGCAAATGATCGGCGCTCGCGAGTTTGAAATCAACGCCGATGATGTCACCATCAACACAACTCTTCTGGGCGGCGGGTTTGGCAGGCGCTTTGAAATTGATTTTGCAGTAGCTGCCATGCACATAGCCAAGCATACCAATGGCCGGCCCGTTAAAGTCACTTGGACGCGCGAAGAAGACATCACCCACGATGCCTATCGCCCCGGCGCAATCGCCCGGTTTAAAGCCAGCATCGACAAAGATGGTTTGCCTAAAACCTTAGACATTGAGGTCGCCACCCAACCCATTTTAGGCAGCCTTCTCAAGCGCACTTTTCCGTCAATTCCTGCCGCCGGGCCAGATCGCACCACCATTGAAGGGGCTTTTGATCAACCCTACACAATCCCCAATTATCGCGTCACGGCAAAACCGGTAGACCTCGACATCCCCGTCGGCTTTTGGCGCTCAGTGGGCAACTCCTACAACGGGTTTTTCCACGAAAGCATAATTGATGAAATCGCTGTCATTGGTAAACAAGACCCTGTTGAAATGCGCCTAAAACTTATGGCAAAACACTCAACCGCTATCAAGGTTATTGAAAAAGTCGCCGCCATGTCTAATTGGGGCGCAAAACGTGAGAAAGGTAAAGGCCAAGGCTTTGCCTTTGTATTATCCTTTGGCGCATGGGTGGCGCAAGTGATCGAGGTTAGCGACACACCTGACGGCATTAAAATCGAAAACGTGTGGTGTGTGGCCGATGTTGGCATGGCACTGGACCCCGCCAATATTCAGGCCCAACTTCAATCAGGTATCATCTTTGGATTATCGGCTGCCATCGGTCAGGAAATCACTTTTAAAAACGCAATGGTTGAGCAACAAAATTTTGATACTTACGATGCTATGCGCATTTCTCAGTGTCCTGAAATTGAAACCGCAATCCTGCAAAATGCTGAACGCATGAGCGGCATCGGAGAACCGGGCACACCGCCTGCTGCCCCTGCCCTTGCCAACGCCATTTTCAATGCCACCGGCAAACGCATCCGCACATTACCATTATCTTCCAGTATCAATTTTATATAACCTGACCGATAAACGCTTTTTTCTCAACTCACTAAAGTTTTAACATTACAACCTAAGGTTTTTTAAATGTTCTAAGTTAAAGTTATGGTGGGAGGCACCATGAAATACAAGCTTTTAAATCGTCTTGGAATTAAAGTTATAATAGTGACAATTGGAACGATGATTGTTTCCATAGCCCTTGTCAGTTTTTTGTTTTTTGTTTTTTACGAAATCAATACAAAATATTTAACAGATTTACCCGATGCCATTTTTATTGCAGCCCTAGTCTCTGCGTCTATTTCACCGCCTTTGGTTTATATATTCCTAAAACAGGCAAAACAGTTAAAATCTGCCAACAGAAAGCTTATAACCCTGCTTCGGTTTGACAGCCTAACCAATGTGTTAACCAGACGTGCCTTTTTTTCCAGCGCGAATGAACTGCTAAAAAAACCATCTAATCAAACCGTCTCCAAAGCTATGCTATTTATTGACATTGATCACTTTAAGCGCGTCAATGACTATTTTGGCCACAATACGGGTGATAAAGTTTTGTCAAAACTTGGCAAAATCATAAATAAACACTCACCACAAAATGCAATTTGCGGCCGTTTGGGCGGCGAAGAATTTGCCATTTTCATTCCAGACACGGATGAAAAAAGCATCAGAGCATTCGCTGACAAAATCTCCAAACTGTTTAAACAAGAGGCACAGATCATTGACGGCCAACCTGTTGCCGCAACATTAAGCATCGGTGTTTTCCTCTCTTCAGAAGAAAACAGCATCGATGCAATGTTAAACGCTGCAGATGATATGCTTTATCAGGCAAAAGACTACGGGCGCGATCAAGTCCAAGCATCATGTGCCCCATGCCCCCCAAAATCTCCAAGATCCCCGAAGTCCCCGAGTATCGCTGCTTAAGCTTAAACCATGTTCTAGTGCCTGTCGCATTGAATTGAATTCACTTTGCTGGCATAAGCGGCCTTGTTTCTCAAGTCCTGCCTCATATCAGCAAATGAATGCTTGAATCTATTTAAACACGACACGCACTAGGGT
>JALWJW010000121.1:727-5453 GCA_026996935.1 Hyphomicrobiales bacterium | reverse complement strand
TTACCATCAAGCATGGCGAGGGTTTCACCGTTTTCACCATTAAATAATAAATAACTGGCCTGCACCGTTGGGGCATTGCGTTTGGCATTATCAGGTAAAACAAAAACGGTCTTTAGACCTGCATAGGTTTTGCCTGAATCACCTGCAGAACCATTTTCTGGCAAACCTGATGTCATATCATACCAGGCCGGCATCAATAATAAGCTGCCATCAGCTTCATTGGTCCGTTCAATTTGATGAACATGACGTTCCGGGGCATGAACATTTGATGAAAAGGCGACGCGTAAAACCGAAACTAAATCGTCATACGAAACAATACCACCAATTTGTTGGGCTGTGATGAAATGCATTTAAGTCGGACTTAAAGCATTTGCTGGTTGTCAACAGGGACCATTTCACCATTATTGAGACGTTTTTCTATCGCGGCTTTTTTAGCCATTTCTTCTTCTAAATGAAGGCGGGCTTTATGTGCTGCCTGGCGCCATTTACTTTGGTTGATCCACGCAGCAACCCACCCGATAATCAAACCGATAAAGACACCGGCAAATAAAATAGACCAAATCGGCACTGAAAAAGACAATCCCATAAACGGATCTTGAGGGGAAATAGGGTCCAATGAAACTGTTGCCTTAGAGCGATTGGCCAAAGCAAAGGCAATGGCAACGATTGCAGTTGGCAAGCCAAGTGCCCAACTCAAAAAGCGTTTCATAATTATACCCCGTTGTTTTAAATGCGAATACTGATAATTTTAGTTTAACTGGCTGGCTTTTCGTTTAAACGAACATGTAGCTCTTTGCCTGTTTTAAAGAAAGGCACAGATTTTTTGTCAACTGATACTATTTCACCCGTGCGCGGGTTGCGGCCCTTGCGTGCTTCACGGTGTTTGACAGAAAAAGCCCCAAAGCCACGAAGTTCCACCCTGTTGCCATCTGACAATGATCCGATGATCTCATCAAATATAGTATTGATAATTTTTTCAACATCACGGTGGTATAAATGAGGGTTCTGCTCAGCGATCTTTAAGATCAATTCAGATTTTATCATTTGGGTACCAATTCAAAATTATTGTTTCAAAGGTGTTATTTTATAGCAGGTTGCCAAACCACCAGCAAACCGTCAAGGTTTCGTGTACTGTTTTGAAAGGCTGGAGCTAAGTTTTGAGCAACTTTGCCAAGACCAACCGCTTCAAGGCTTCCTTGTAATAAAGAAAGAGACAAACCGACATTTTGCGTTACCGAAGGCAACTCCCAATCAAGGACTTTGAGTGACTTGTCGATTTTTTTTACTTTTTGCAGCCATGCAAGGCCAGTATCTTCACCGCCAATTTCATCAATCAGCTTTTCTTTTACGGCCTGCCGACCCGTATAAACGCGACCATCTGAAAGGCGCACCGTATCGGCCATAGACAATTTACGGCGCTCTTTTACCAGACCTTTAAACCACATGAATGAATCTTCGACAGATTCTTCAAGCACGCGGCGCACTTCCGGTTTCAATGGTTGATATAAATCGGGTTCAGCTTTCTGCGGCCCACTTTTTATGGTTTCCATTTTAACGCCAATTGTATTCATCAATTTGCCAACTTCCGGCCATTGAAAAATGACCCCGATGGAACCGGTAATCGTATTGCCGCGGGCAACAATATGATCCGTGCCAAGGGCCGCAATATAGCCGCCAGATGCAGCAACAGAACCCATAACCGCAACAACTGGTTTCTTTTTGGAAATTTTACGTAAAGCTTCATATAAAGCTTCAGATCCAACGGTGGTGCCGCCAGGGCTGTTGATCCGTACAATAACCGCTTTGGCTCGTGAAGATTTTTCAATGCGCTCCAGCAATGATATGACTTTTTGATCACCAGTGATGAAACCATTAATATTCACCCGCGCAATATGACCGGAGTATTTGCCAATGCGTGAACTGGTTTTTGCGTTGGAAAGAAAAATAGAAACAAAGGCAGCCATCAGGGCCAAAATCGCAACAATGCGCCAGAAACTGGTTGCACGACGGTTTTTCCGCTCAGAAGTAATTCTGTCTGCCTTGAACATATTTGGCCGCTTTGTTTTGGTAAATTTAAAAAAATAATCAAAAATAAATAAGATAATCTGGTCGGTGTACGTTCATCAATGGATGATACACCGACCAGAATCATTATGACAAATATTTATTCGTCGTCTTGTGCCTTGTTAAGCGCTGCACCTAGAATATCGCCAAGTGATGCACCTGAATCTGAAGAGCCATACTGTTCAACAGCAGCTTTTTCTTCAGCAATTTCAAGTGCTTTAATTGACAATGTGACTTTACGGTTGGCTTTGTCGAGTTGCGTTACCCGCGCATCAACTTTTTCACCAACAGCAAAACGCTCAGGACGTTGCTCTGAACGATCACGAGCAAGATCGCCACGGCGGATAAAGGCATCAAGATCGCTATCAGCGATTTTAACTTCCAAACCACCTTCTTGAACACCGGTCACTTCACAAGTAACCGTACCACCACGACGAAGGCCAGTAGCAGATTCCATGGGATCTGGTGTTAATTGCTTAATACCAAGGCTGATGCGTTCTTTTTCAAGATCAACATCAAGAACAACAGCTTTAACCATGTCACCTTTGTTATAATCAGCAAGGGCTTCTTCGCCAGAGCGTGACCAATCAAGATCAGACAGGTGAACCATGCCGTCAACATCGCCATCAAGACCGATAAACAGACCAAATTCAGTGATGTTTTTAACTTCACCTTCGATCTCAGTATCGCGCGGGAACTTCTCAGAGAATGATTCCCAGGGATTGTCTTGAGTTTGTTTAAGGCCAAGAGAAATACGGCGGCGTGAAGGATCCACATCAAGGACTTCAACCGTAATGGTTTCTGTTGTTGAAAGGATTTTGCCAGGGTGTACATTTTTCTTGGTCCAGCTCATTTCAGAGACGTGGACAAGGCCTTCGATACCTTCGCGAAGTTCAACAAATGCGCCATAGTCAGTAATGTTGGTTACTTGACCTTCAACCCGTTTGCCAACAGGGAATTCTTCCCCAACACCTTCCCAAGGGTCGCTCTCAAGCTGTTTCATGCCAAGGCTGATACGCTGAGTTTCCGGGTTGATTTTGATGATTTGAACCTGGCGGGTTTCGCCAACAGTCAACACATCTGATGGGTGGTTAACACGTTTCCAGGAAATATCGGTAACGTGCAACAGGCCATCAATACCGCCAAGATCAACAAACGCACCATAATCAGTGATGTTTTTAACAACACCCTCAACGGTTTGACCTTCAGCAAGGTTTTGTACCAGTTCAGCACGTTGCTCAGCGCGTGATTCTTCCAAAATTGCACGGCGTGAAACAACAATGTTGCCACGGCGTTTGTCCATTTTAAGAATTTGGAATGGCTGTGTGATGTTCATCAAAGGTGTTACATCGCGAATTGGGCGAACGTCAACTTGTGAGCCCGGCAAAAACGCCACAGCACCACCAAGATCAACCGTAAAGCCACCTTTAACGCGGCCAAATATAACGCCATCAACGCGCTCATTGGCTTCAAGTGAACCTTCAAGACGAACCCATGCTTCTTCACGGCGCGCTTTATCGCGTGAAAGAACAGCTTCGCCCATGGCGTTTTCAATACGCTCAAGGAAAACTTCCACTTCATCGCCAACGCCAAGCTTAAGCTCTTCGCCAGGGGTCTGGAATTCGCGCATGGCAACGCGACCTTCTGTTTTCAGGCCAACATCAACGATCGCAAGATCATTTTCAATTCCAATAATTTTACCTTTTACAACGGTACCTTCTAAAGGAGAGGTGGCTGAAAAAGAATCTTCGAGCATGGCTGCAAAATCATCAACGCTCGGGTTTAGTGTATCGGTCATTTAAGTCCTTTTACGAATGCTTTTAATTGAAATCTATCGACCAGCTTTTTGATAAGGGCCGCTAAAATGATAGTAATTTTCAGGGTTAAAAGTCTTTTCGTATATGGTGAACCACATGGTCCACACGGGGTTAAAAATTTCCAAAAAAATGCCAATTGCATCCAGATTATGCAATTTTTTAGCATCCTGATGAAAACAAGATAAGAAATTGAAAATTAATATTGTTCAATTTCAACGGTTTACGCACCATTGATAATATCAATAGCCATCTGGAACGCGGTTTCTATATCTAATTTTGACGTATCTAGCAAGTGGGCATCTTTTGCAGGAATTAACGGGGCAATTGTGCGCTCACGGTCGCGTTTATCGCGTTGCTCTAAATCAGCCAGAACATCTTTATAACGACTTGGCTCATTTCGGCTTAATAATTCATCATGGCGGCGCTGGGCGCGCACTGGCGCACTGGCGGTGACAAACAGCTTTATTTCAGCATCGGGGCAAACAATTGTTCCAATATCACGGCCGTCTAAAACGCAACCGCCCTTATTGATTTTTGCCTGTTGGGCAAAGCGGCGTTGAAAGCTGAGCATTTCTTCACGAACTTTGGGCATTTGTGCCACGATAGAGGCATTTTCACCCGCTTGTGCAGTGCGCAATTCATCGCCTGAAAGATCGTTGATATCCAGTTGCCTGGCACCAGCCAAAGCATCTGTTTCATTATGAGGGTCACCCCCCATTTGCAAAACCTTTAAACCCACCCCGCGATACAAACTGCCCGTATCAAGATAATCAAAACCAAAATGAGCAGCGATACGTTTGGCCAACGTGCCTTTTCCTGCCGCTGCCGGCCCGTCAATAGCAATA
>JALWJW010000121.1:0-717 GCA_026996935.1 Hyphomicrobiales bacterium | reverse complement strand
GCAATAATCATCGCCCTTTTTGCCATTGCCGGCTTTTCTGTTTCGGGTGTCACTGTAAACCTGCCGTCTCGCTGATTTTACAACCAAGACCGTTCATGAGGTCTTCAAATTCGGGGAAGCTGGTGGCAATGATATTGCCATCATCAACGCTGACAGGTTCTTGTGTACAAAGGCCAAGCACCATAAAAGACATGGCAATGCGGTGGTCCATGGCAGTTTTAACAAAGCCGCCGCCCTTAACCTGCCCTGCGCCATCAACTTCCATCCAGTCAGAACCAGAGCGCACTGCAACATTATTGGCCAGTAAACCATCGCTGACAACGGCCAGGCGGTCACATTCTTTAACCCGCAATTCCCCAATGCCCTCCATGCGCGTGGTGCCTTTGGCAAAACATGCCGCCACCGCTAGCACAGGATATTCATCAATCATTGAAGGCGCGCGCGAGGCGGGAACTGTAACACCAGTTAATTCACTGCTTTTAACAACCACATCGCCCAATCGCTCACCGCCCGAAACCGTATCATTGATGATTGAAATATCAGCGCCCATTTCAATCAAGGTATCAATCAGACCAATGCGTGTGGGGTTAAGCAAGACATTCTTAATGGTAATTTCAGACCCCTTGGTGATGATGGCGGCAACAATAGCAAAGGCGGCAGAACTTGGATCACCCGGCACAACCACATCGCAAGCCGTGAGTTCGTTTTGACCTTCAA
>JALWJW010000120.1 GCA_026996935.1 Hyphomicrobiales bacterium | reverse complement strand
AGGGTTGCCAGGGAGCCCTAAAAACAAGGCGCGTCCTATTTGGCCAATGGCCAATGGGCGGCCCGGCTTAATGGCAATCTTCCATGAATGAAGCGTGCCGAGGGTTTGCATGGCTTCGATGATGAAATCTCTATCACCTACACTGGCCCCCCCCGTTGATAAAATCATGTCATACTCGCTGGAGAGCTTTTCAATTGTGCTAAAAATGAGGTCTTTATCATCGGCTAAAACGCCGACATCGTGGAGGGTGATGTCGTTGGCGCTGGCAAGACCGTTGAGCAGGTGAAAATTGGAATCGTAAATTTGTCCTGCTTTTAATGGCTGGCCGGGGCGAATAACTTCATCACCCGTTGAGAGAATGGCGACTTTTAAGGTTTTTCTGACTTTAATCAGGTTTTGCCCCGTTGTGGCAATGGCGCCAAGGTGTGTGGCTTTTAAGCGTGTGCCAGCGGCAACAACAATATCACCGATCTGTTGATCTTCACCCGCTTTTCGCACGTTAGAACCTTGTTTGGCTTGGGGCGAAACGGTGACTTTATTGCCTTCAAGAATGGTGTTTTCCTGCATCACACTTGTGTCGGCCCCTTGGGGCATAACAGCGCCAGTAAAAATGCGGGCAGCTTGTCCAGGTTCAAGAATTAAGCTGGGTTGTTCGCCCGCAAATATTTCACCAATAACTTCTAAAATATTATTGCCGTCCTTTAATGAAGCATGGGCAAAGGCGTAACCATCAACGGCTGAATTGGTAAAAGCAGGTACGGGGCGCGGGGCGGTTACATCTTTTGCCAGCACTTTGCCGATGGCATTTTTCAGTTCTATGGTTTCTATGTCGGCAACAAGAGAAATGTGATTGGCCAGCAATTGTTGAATTTCATCAAATGTGGCCAGGCCTTTTGACTGGGCGCAAATATTCTCGTTGAGTTTATGAGACATTTGGTTGGTCCTTTAATATTTGTTCGGCTTTTTCGATGTCGGCAGGGCGATTGATGTTAAAAAATGGATCGTATTGGCCAACTTCAAAATCAACAATAGTGAGTTTATATCGCGCCGTCCAAAGATCAACTTTGCGCATATCTTCCTTCATCATGGCTTGTTTTAATTGGTCGGCCAGATCAACAGGCCATAAGCCGACCACGGGGTGGTGGCGACCGTTTGATGAGGTGCAAGCCATATCTGCGTTGGTTTTTGTTGTCTCTAAAAGTAGTTTTCGGGCAAAGTCATCTGGGGCAAAAGGGGTGTCGACTGGTAGGGTGGCTATCCACTTGGTTTGCGGTTCATTTTGTTGCACCCATTGCATGGCAGCAAGGACACCTGCCAGCGGGCCAGCATGGCCCTCGATGGTGTCGGCAACGATGGGTTTATTGGTACTCTCAAACCGATCAGGGTTGCCATTGGCATTAATAATGATTTGGCTGCATTGTTTTTCTAAATTGGTAATGGCGCGGTCAAGTAAAGTGGTCGCGTCAATTTTAACAAGGGCTTTGTCAATGTTCCCCAATCGACGGGCCAGACCGCCAGCCAGTATTACCCCAATAATTTTTTCAGGCATTTGCGTGTTACTTTGCTTGCAAGTTATTATTGGCTTCGACATTATTGCAAAAACATCTGTTTGCCAAAGGGCAACTTGTCATTGAAAAGGTTATTATCCATGAACGAATATGGGCCGATTAAATCAATAGCGATCAGACCTGCCGCGCAGGCTTTTGTGAGCCAAAAACTGATTGATGACCAGTGGCAGGCGTTGAACTATCACGCGCGGCCAGATTTTGAATTGGCCCAAAAAGAGTATAAGGTTTTTGCTCAATTGTTGGGGTTGACTGGTGGTGAGGTGATTGAGCTTGCCGGTCATAAAGCGCTGTCTTTGGATGGTATTTATGTGCGCGATTCTTTGATTGTTTCACCGCAGGGCATTATTAAAGCCTCAATGGGCAAAGCTGAGCGTTGCCAAGAACCTGCGATTAATGCAGGCGAACTGGCCGCCCATGGGCTTAATATTATTGGTGAAATTCAAACGCCCGGAAAAGTGGAGGGCGGTGATCTTGTTTGGCTTGACGAGCACACTTTACTGGCCGCGATCGGGTATCGTACCAATCAGGAAGGCCTTAAGCAATTAGCCGCTATTTTAGGTGATGAAGTTGAGGTGCTTGGCTTTGATATGCCGCACTATAAAGGGGCAGGTGACGTGTTTCACCTGATGTCGGTGCTCAGTCCGGTTGATGAAAAACTGGCGGTGGTTTATTTACCGTTGATGCCGGTGCGGTTGGTGCAATTGTTGGAAGCGCGCGGTTTTGAGTTTATTCATGTACCTGATGAGGAATTTGAGTCTATGGGGTGTAACGTGCTGGCCATTTCGCCGCGCCATGTGATTATGGTGGCGGGAAATCCTGTGACCGAGCAACGGATAAAAGCGGCAGGGTGTAAAGTTGAGGTTTTAAAGGCCGATGAAATTAGTCGCAAAGGTGAGGGTGGACCAACGTGTTTAACTCGCCCACTCATTCGTGGTTGAAACTAACTGAGTAACTTTTTTTGTGTATTTTTATCAAACCCAACGAGAAACGTATCGTTTGAAATAAACAGCGGGCGTTTCATTAGGGTTGGATTATCGCTGATGAGTTGGGCAGCTTTTTCGGCATCGATGTTTTCTTTTGCCGTATCGTCTAATTGGCGCCAGCTTGTTGAGCGGCGGTTTAAGACCTTTTCCCAACCAAGATTTTTGATTGCATCTTGAATGACTTGAGGGCTGATGCCGTCTTTGCGGATGTCAAAATTATTGTAAGCAACATTGTTGGCATCAAGAAATTTGAGGGCTTTGCGGCAGGTGTCGCAGGTTTTTAAGGTGTAAATATCCATGATTTAGTCGCTGCCTCTTAGGGATAATGTGTCGTCGCGAAAAGCATCGGCACCACCGCGTATGGGGTCGGTGAAGGCTTTGAAAAGTTCTGAAAGTTGCTTGCGTTTAATGTCTTTGGTAATGAAGACAATGCGGGTGGTTTTGTCTTCATCGGGCCAAGCTTCAAGTTGTGCGGGAGGGTGGAAGATGTGTTGAACACCGTGGATGACCATGGGTCTTTCAGGGTCTTCTTCCAGCTTGATAATACCTTTCACACGTAAAAGATTGGGGCCGTGATATGAACGCAGCAATTCCAAAAACAAATCAAGGTTCCATTTGGTAATGGCCTTTTTTGAGGTGATGGTAAAGCTTTGGATATGGTCATCGTGGCGGTTTACGTCGTGGTGATGGTGTTCTTTGTGCCCGTGTTTGTTCTTGTGATTATGATCGGGTTTGTCATAGGCATCAGCGGCCAGCCATTTTTTGACATTGTTGGATTTTGTTGTTGGATCATAAAGCCCAGTATTGAACAGGTTTTGTGCCGTGGCTTCGCCTGTTGTTGCTTCAAGCATTCGTGCGCCTTTGTTTAGCTTTTTTAAGCGCGCGATGATGGCGAACAATTTATCTTCGCCCTGTTTGCCTGTTAAAAGGTCTGCTTTTGTCAGCACTAAACGATCAGCAACCGCGACTTGTTTTACCGCTTCGTGGTGTTGGTTTAATGTGTCATCGCCATTGACCGCATCAACCACGCTGACCACGCCTTCAAGCCTGTAGCGTTGCAATAAAAACGGATGGTTCATGATGGTATGAAGCACCGGTGCCGGGTCTGCAAGGCCTGTAGTTTCAATCACCACGCGGTCAAATTGTTTGATGTCTTTATTGTCGCGGCGCTCTATCAGGTTGATAAGAGTGTCAACCAGATCACCGCGCACGGTGCAGCACAGGCAACCAGAGGCCATTTCAAACACGTTGTCATCGGCCGTTTCAACCAAAAGGTGATCGATACCAACATCGCCAAATTCGTTGATGATGACAGCGGCATTACTCATTGACGGGTCTTTGAGTAATTTGTTGAGCAAGGTGGTTTTGCCTGAACCTAAAAAGCCGGTGAGGATGGATACGGGGATAGGTTGGCTTGCGATTTCTTTATTCATATTAGCGGGCAATCAGTTTTTTTCTGCTTTTATTTTCAGCGCGTTTGGCTCTTTTGCCTTTGCGCAGTTTTGCCTGTTCGCGTTGTTGTTCAAATGAGGCCATGCTTTGCGGAGTCAAGACTTCGCAATAAGCATTGCTGCGGCGTAAATAATTGCACAGGGTCAGGCTTTCTTTTTGGCGCATTTGTGAAAGCATGGCAACATATTTGCGTGGCTCCAGAGAGCGATAAACACCAAGCTTTCCGGTAGAAAGAAAGCGCCGGGAGATAAGCACACGGGCCTGTAAAACAGCATCGGCAGTGTAGGCGCTTTTATACTGGCCAAGGGAAACACCCCATCCATTAAGCTCTTTCAGATTGCCCCAAAGAATGCGCTGTGGACGTTTGCAGACAGAGGCCCGCAAATTTGGAGGGGTACCTTTAAGGTCACGTATACGGGCCAAACGCAGTGAAGACCTTGAAGCACTATTGCCACTCCATTCAAGCAGGACACGGGTAAATTCATTGCGTCCTTTGCCTGAACGTGCGCCAAGCGTAACAGAAATGAGGCGTTTGCCATTGACGGTGGCACTGGTGATGAGGTTATAACCAGAGGTGCATAAATAGCCTGTTTTCATGCCGTCAACCCAATCATATTTTATGGCCAGTTTGTTGCGGCTTTTGATGGTGCGCTTACCCACTTTCATCGAGTGGGCAGAAAAATATCTGCGGTATTGCGGGAATTCCAATAAGATGGTTGTGGCCAATACACCAAGGTCACGGGCGGTGGTGACTTGGTTTTTATCATGCAGGCCATGGGGATTGACAAAATTGGTGCCGTTCATACCTAGGCGGCGGGCCTGGGCGTTCATTTTAGCAGCAAAACCTGCGATGCTACCTCCCAGGTTTTCAGCCAGGGTGGCGGCCATATCGTTGGCGGAATGAATGAGCAGGGCTTTTAAGGCAAAGTCGACCGTAACACGAGAGCCGGCTTTTACGCCAATTTTGCTTGGTGGGCGCGAGGCGGCATGTTTGGATACAAGGAGTTTTGTTTGCAAGGTGATGCGGCCGCTTTGCAGGGCTTGAAATGTCACATAGGCGGTCATTAATTTGGTCAAGGAGGCCGGGTGCCAGGGCATGCCGGCGCGATCAGCAACTAAAACTTCTCCCGTATTGGCATCAAAAACCAGACTGGGACCAAATGCTGCTTTGGCGGTGGTTGTTGGAACTAAAATTAACGTAAGGATAAGAAAGATTTTTGGCCAAGCAATTTTCACGGGAGTTGTCTGCCTTCAAATGATTTTGATGAATTGGTCAACTACGCTGCCCAGCATATAAGAGCTGTTGGGCGATGTCGTTTCTGGCCAGTAATCGAATTGTTTGCATTTATATCAATGTGTACACGGTTTGGATAGTGAAATAATCTGCCTTATTGTCGCCGTTTTTCTGCCGATTTTTCGCTAAAATTCCAAGCTTTGCCACTTGATTGGAAAATTAGTTGCAATTGATACTATTTTTGTGCTTGTCT
>JALWJW010000119.1 GCA_026996935.1 Hyphomicrobiales bacterium | reverse complement strand
CCTGAAAAACCTGAACATTGAAACAAAAACAACCTCCCATGAAGCCGCTTTCACCGTAGAAGATGCCCGGCACTTACGTGGTTCAATTGAAGGTGGCCATTGCAAGAATTTATTTCTTAAAGACAAAAAGGGCCAAATTTGGCTAATCGTTTGTCTTGAAGATAGTCAAATCAATTTAAAAGCCGCACCTAAAAAAATCGGTTCGGCACGTTTATCATTCGGCAACCCGGAATTAATGGCAAAAATTTTGGGTTTAACACCAGGGTCTGTAACCCCATTTGGACTGATTAACGATAAAGAAACACAGGTGAACGTTATTTTAGAAAAAACCATGATGGAGCAGCCATTTTTGAACTTTCATCCTCTCATCAATACAGCTACAACCACGATCAAATCACCAGACTTAATTAAATTTATCGACTCATGTGGCCATAACCCGCAGATCATAGATCTGTTAAGTAAATAAACTCATCTTCAAATATCACTTTCAAGCAAATTCATGCTATCCATTGCAATTAATAAAACCAACGCCATTTAAAAGACTATAGATACTTTATGCATTGTTCAAATGAACTAAAAGCAGGACAAATCAAATGACTTCATCAATCATCGGTATGGATGCCGGATCACCCCCCGCAACTCAAGGCGATCTTATTAAAGATTCCGACCAGGCAAACTTTGTTCAAGATGTTATTGAAACTTCTAAACAAGTACCCGTTTTAGTTGACTTTTGGGCCCCCTGGTGTGGGCCGTGTAAACAACTTGGACCCATTATTGAAGCCGCTGTTAAAAAAGCAGGTGGCGCAATCAAATTGGTTAAAGTCAATATTGATGAGAATCAGGCAATTGCACAACAAATGCGGGTTCAATCTATCCCTGCTGTTTTTGCTTTTGCCAATGGTCAGCCTGTTGACGGATTTATGGGTGCCAAGCCTGAAGGTGAAATCAACGCTTTTATTCAAAAAGTATTAGAAGCCCATGGGGGTGGAGACAATAGCCAGATCGATGCCGCACTCGATCATGCCCAACAAGCCTTTGAAGCAGATGATATTGATACTGCAGGACAGATTTATGCCAGTATTTTACAAGCTGACCATGAAAACATTAAAGCCATTTTAGGTTTGGCCCAATGTCAAATCGCAAAAGGTGATATCGATGGGGCAACCGCCACATTAGCGCTCATTCCACCAGCAAAAGAAAATCTGCCTGAAGTCATTAGCATTAAAGCAACATTAGAGCTTGCGACAAACCCGGTTGATGAAACTGAAATTATCAACTTAACCAAGACAATTGAATCCAACCCTGATGATTTTGACAGCCGTTTTGAACTTGCCAATGCCATGAATAGCGCAGGCCGCAAACAAGAAGCTATTGAACATCTCATCTATATTTTTCAAAAGAACCGTGATTGGAACGACCAGGCCGCACGCAAACAACTTTTAAAGTTTTTTGATAGCTGGGGACCAACTGATGAGCACACATTGTCTGGTCGCCGACAATTATCAACGGCAATGTTTTCTTGAATCTGTAGATTGACGTTAAAAAATGACTGACCAAAACAAAAAATCGCAACCGGTAAAGAGGGATGAAACCAATCCTTCTTTACTGGAAATTCTTGTTTGCCCCATTACCAAACAACCTTTGACTTATGATAAACAAGCTAATGAACTCATTTCCACAAGCGCAAACCTTGCCTTTCCTATTCGAAATGGCATTCCCATTATGTTGATTGAAGAAGCAAGAGAATTATCAAATGAATAAAACCCATATCGCCCCTCAAGAAATACGTGTTTCAAACGGCGGAAAAATTTTACACGTCACATTCCCGGAAAATCAGGCATATGATTTTAGCGCCGAATTATTACGGGTCGAAAGCCCCAGCGCTGAAGTTCAAGGTCATTCAGCCGCCGAAAAACGCACAATTGGCGGAAAGATTGGCGTTCTTATTACCAATGTCGAACCGGTTGGAAATTATGCTGTACGTATTATCTTTAGTGACGGCCATGATACCGGCATTTACACATGGGACTATTTTTCAAATCTTGGTGAAAATAAAAACCTTATCTGGGGTGATTATTTGGAACGCCTTACCCAATTAAATCTATCACGGGAATAAAACCAATGACCACCGAGCTTGAAAATCTACTTGCAACATTAGATCTCGAAGCCCTGGAACAAAACCTTTATCGCGGCAACAGTCCACAAGTGGGTTGGCAACGTGTGTTTGGTGGTCAGGTGATTGGACAAGCTTTGGTCGCTGCACTACGAACGGTTGAAAAACAGCGCACAGCCCATTCTTTACATGGATATTTCATTAGACCGGGAGACCCCTCTATCCCGATTATTTATGAGGTTGATCGTTACCGTGATGGAAAAAGCTTCACCACACGCCGCGTTGTAGCAATCCAACATGGCCATCCCATTTTTTCAATGGCCGCCTCATTTCACTTGCCTGAAGATGGCTTCGAACATCAAATCAATATGCCCGATGTCCCCATGCCTGACGATTTACCCAGTGAAAAAGAACTGCTTTCACGTTTTGAAAATTTTATGCCTGAAAACATGAAGCATTATTTTGGCCGCGCCAGACCTATTGAACTGCGCCCAACAAACCCTGAACACTACTTAAATCCGACAAAGGGTCGAAAGCCTGTTCAAAATGTCTGGATAAAAGCAACCCAAAAACTTCCCGATGATCACGCATTACACCAATGTGTTCTGGCCTATGCCTCTGACATGACCTTGCTTGATACAACCCTTGTACCTCATGGAAAAAATCTTTTTGATGCAGACCTTATGATGGCCTCTTTAGACCATGCTTTATGGTTTCATCGTCCATTTAAAGCTGATGAGTGGCTCTTATATGCTCAAGATTCTCCATCAGCATCTGGCGCACTTGGATTCAACCGTGGCAGCATTTTCACCAAAGAGGGTTTATTGGTTGCTTCTGTAACGCAAGAAGGCCTCGTTCGTAAGAAGCGTTCTGATTAAAAATTAGCCATCAAATAATCATTGCTTAAATTTTAGGCACGGGATTTTTATGACCATTTTAGAGTATGATTAAAAATTCCTTAAAATCAATGAGTTATAAAATAGTTTAAAACTGGCACGAGTCTTGTAAAGGAGTCTGCGATGTATCTGCTGCGTTTTGCGGTGGAATGACTTCGGGAGACTCAAATGAAATACATCATAGCGATTATCAAGCCACACCGGCTAGACGAAGTGCGTTCTGCACTATCTGATGCTGGAATTGAGGGAATTACAGTAACAGAAGTAAAAGGCCATGGCCGTCAAAAAGGTCATTCGGAAGTTTACCGCGGCGCTGAATACCAGGTAAATTTCTTGCCAAAAACCAAAATCGAGGTTGCTGTTGACAGCACCCTGGTTGATGCGGCTGTTGAAGCCATCACCACTGCAGCTAAAACCGATAAAATCGGTGACGGTAAAGTCTTTGTTTTACCGCTCGAAGCTGCCACACGCATTCGTACTGGTGAAACTGGCAAAGACGCTGTTTAAAGTTTGATCCTAACAGGAAAAATTATGAAAAATTTATCAAAATATACATTGCCGGTCACCATTGGTGCACTCGGCCTTATTGCCGGCATCTCACCTGCACTTGCAGATGATGCAGCAAAAGCAACCATGACGATGGATGCTAAATATGTGTTCAACACATTACTATTCTTAATCGGTGGCTTTTTGGTTATGTGGATGGCCGCTGGCTTTGCCATGCTTGAAGCTGGTTTAGTTCGTTCAAAAAATGTTTCTATGCAAAGCACCAAAAATATTGCTCTTTTTGCCATTGCCGGGCTTATGTTCTGGATTACCGGTTATAATTTAATGTATTCTGGTGTCGATGGTGGATTTTTTGGTTCTTTTGGACCTATGCAATTCCCTGATCCAGCCAAAGATACAGCCAACGAATACTCTGCTTATTCTGACTGGTTCTTTCAAATGGTATTCTGTGCCACCACTGCATCTATCGTTTCAGGTACTCTAGCAGAGCGCATTAAAATTTGGCCATTCCTAATCTTTACCATCCTTTTAACTGGTTTCATCTATCCGATTACCGGTTCTTGGGAATGGGGTACTGGCTGGCTTGATAAAATGGGCTTTTCTGATTTTGCTGGTTCTACCCTTGTTCACTCTGTTGGTGGTTGGGCTGCTCTTTCAGGTGCTATCATCCTTGGCGCACGGATTGGCAAATATGGCAAAGACGGCCGTGTAAACCCAATTCCAGGTTCAAACATGGCTTTAGCAACATTGGGCACTTTCATTCTATGGCTTGGTTGGTTCGGCTTTAACGGCGCATCACAACTGGCTATAGGCACAATCTCAGATGCCGCTTCTGTTGCAAAAATATTTGTAAACACAAATATGGCTGCCGCGGCTGGTGTTATTGTCGCAATCACCATGACGCAAATCATGTATAAAAAAATCGACATCACCATGGCGCTTAATGGTGCATTGGCCGGTTTGGTTTCAATCACCGCAGAACCACTAATGCCTTCAGTTCTTCAATCTATCATTATTGGTGGTATCGGCGGCGTGATTGTTGTCTTTGCCGTACCAATGCTCGATAAATTTAAAATCGATGACGTTGTTGGTGCAATCCCTGTTCACTTGTTGGCAGGTATCTGGGGAACAATCATCGTTCCATTGTCAAACTCAGATGCTTCGTATTCTGTGCAAGCCATTGGTATCGTTTCAATTGGTGCCTTTGTATTCATCACAAGCTCAATCATCTGGTATCTACTGAAAGTTACCATCGGCATTCGCCCAACCGAAGAAGAAGAACTCCTCGGCATGGATGTTGTTGAAATTGGCGTTGAAGCTTATCCAGAATTCAACAAAAGCTAAATCTATCCGCTAAATAGCGATAACAATTTAAACCTGCAAACTCATTGTTTGCAGGTTTTTTTACGTTCTCAATCACCAACCAATATCCAATAAGTTAACCCTCCATTAACTACAAATATCGCAATATTGACTATTCGCACGATCAATATTTCAGCGAACGGGAACCGGGCACGTATAGGCAAAAAACAGGTATTAAAATGAGTCAGTCACAACCCTTAGGCACAGATGAAGGCACTGTCCCTCAATCAGTTCGTTTGTTTTTTAAAAACAGGTTACTCGAACTGGCCGGTTTTCTTGTTTTATTGCTTATCGGCACTCTTACATTAGCCTTGGCAACCTGGTCACTAACCGATCCCTCATGGAATAATGCCATCAATGGCACACCAAAAAATTGGCTTGGATTCCCCGGTGCCGTTATTTCTGATCAACTCATCCAAACATTTGGTCTCTCAGTTTTATTAATTATTGCCATTCCCATTATTTGGGCCGTCAATCTGTTTAGCCATCAAATTACCAAAAAACCTGTCAAACGAGGTTTATTTTATCTTCTGGCAGTTATTCTTGCCGCCTCAATGCTATCGCTTCTTCCAAGTCCAGCTTCCTGGGCACTTGGTTCTGGCATGGGTGGATCAATTGGTGATTCGGTTTCAAAAATTCTTGTTGCCATTTTATCAATTGCCCTCAAAGGGGTTCTGTCAACCAT